>NZ_JBHWLC010000068.1:0-43173 GCF_042730635.1 Streptomyces sp. NPDC059917 | reverse complement strand
GTGCCGGGCGCGGTGCCCGGCTCGGCGGCGGTCGATGCGTGGGGGGTCATCTGCGCGTCAGCCGGCGATCGCCTTGGCCCAGCCGCCGGCCAGGGTTTCCTTGGCCTTGGCGGTCTGCTCCTGGCTCGGGAACTTCGGGGTGCCGGTGACCGGGGGCAGCGCGGCGGCGGCGGCCTTGTCGAGGGTGCCGTCGGCCTCCATCACGGGCATCAGCACGGGACGGGCGTGGCCCTTCAGCCACAGGTTCTGGCCCTCGGCGCTGTAGAGGTACTCCTGCCACAGGCGGGCGGCCGCCGGGTGGGGGGCGTCCTTGTTGATGGCCTGGGAGTAGTACTGGGCGAACTGGCCGTCGGCGGGGACGGCGACCTTCCAGTCGATGCCCTTGGGCTTGAACTGCTCGGCGTAGCCGGCGTTCAGGTAGTCCCAGTCGATGCTGATGGGCGTCTCGCCCTTCTCGACGGTGGCGGGGGTGGACTCGACGGGGTTGTAGTTCCCGTTCTTCTTGAGCTTGCCGAAGAAGTCGAGGCCGGGCTGGATGTCGTCGAAGGAGCCGCCGGCGGCGAGCGAGGCGGCGAAGACGCCCGCGTAGGCGGAGCCGGACTTGGTGGGGTTGCCGTTGAGGGCGACCTGGCCCTTGTACTCGGGCTTCAGGAGATCGGCGAAGGTCTGCGGGCAGACCGCGACCCGCTTGGCGTCGCAGCCGATGGAGACGTAGCCGCCGTAGTCGTTGGCCCAGCGCCCCTGCGGGTCCTTCTGGGCCTCGGGGATCTTGTCGAAGGCGGCCACCTTGTAGGGGGCGAGGAGGTTCTCGGCGGCCGCGGACTGGGCGAAGGCGGCGCCGAGGTCGAGGACGTCGGGGGCGCGGTCCTGGCCCTTGCGGGACTTCACCGCGTTGATCTCGTCCTGGCTGGAACCGTCCGGGTTCTCCACCTTGACCTGGATCCCGTACTTCTTGGTGAAGCCGTCGATCAGGGCGCCGTAGTTCGCCCAGTCGCGCGGGATGGCGATGGCGTTGAGGGTGCCTTCCTTCTTCGCCGCGGCGACCAGGGCGTCCATGCCTCCGAGGTCGGCGACGGAGGCCGCGGTGGCCAGGTTCTTGCCGTTCCCGGCGGTGGTGACCGCCTTGTCGGGGGCGGCGCCGCAGGCGGACAGGGCCAGGGTGGAGAGGACGAGACCGGCGGCGAGGGCGACGGTCCGGGTGTGGGCGGTGATCACGTGGAGGCTCCAAGTTGTATGGACAACTGAGCCCATTACCGGAGTCCCGGATGTCGCCCCGGTGAATGGCACGCGGCATCCGGACAGCGAGTGGTGGTCGTTTCCGGCCACCACTCGCCGATGCCCTGCGTCACCCCATGAGCCGCGCCGCCTGCCGGACGGTGTCGGCGAGCGCGCGCACGTCCGTGTCCCGGGTCATGTCCGCCACCCCCGAGGCCCGGTCGGCGAGCCCGTCGAGCGGGAGCGCGCCGGGTACGGGCTCCCAGCCGCCCCCGCGCTCGCGCAGGGCGGAGGCGAAGTACGCGGCCACGGCGGTGACCTGGAAGCGGGCGTCGGCCTCGGTCCAGGTCCGGGCCGTCAGCCCGGCCACCTCGACGGCGGCCGATTCCTCGTGCGGGGCCCGGGTGGTGGGGTCGAGCCAGCGGACGGTGGCCGTCGCCACGTGACCGGCGGCCCCGGGGCGCGTGCGGACGGCGTACAGGGCGGTGACGCTGTGCCCCGGGCCGACCTCGCCGCCGTCCACCGCGTCGTTGCGGAAGTCCTGGTCGGCGACGCGCCGGTTCTCGTAGCCGATCAGCCGGAACGACTCCACGGTCCGCGGGTCGAAGGCCACCTGGGCCTTGGCGTCGCGGGCCCGCAGGTCTATCTGGGCGGGCAGGTCGTCGCAGAAGACCTTCCGCGCCTGCTCGGGGTCGGAGACGTAGGTGGTGTGCCCGTCGCCCCGGTCGGCGAGGGTCTCCATCAACTGGTCGCCGTAGTCGCTGCCGACCCCGACGCCGAAGAGGGTGATGCCGTTGTCCTTGCGGGCCTTCGCGACCCGCTCCAGGATCCCGTCGGCCGAGGTGTCCCCGGAGTTGGCGAGGCCGTCCGAGAGGACCACGACCCGGTTGGTGGCCTCCGCCCGCAGG
Organism: Streptomyces sp. NPDC059917; assembly: GCF_042730635.1. NCBI lineage: Bacteria > Bacillati > Actinomycetota > Actinomycetes > Kitasatosporales > Streptomycetaceae > Streptomyces > Streptomyces sp. NPDC059917. The sequence continues at coordinate 41,050 of NZ_JBHWLC010000068.1, read as the reverse complement.
CCCTTGACCGCCTCGTCGTAGCCGCGGGTCACCCCGGCCTCGACGTTGGTGGAACTGTCGGGCCGCAGCGCGGAGATGGCCTCGCGGACGCGGGTGCGCTGACCGCCGAGCCGGGTCATCGGGATCCGGGTCTTCGCCTTGTCGCTGAAGGTCACCAGCGCGATCGAGTCGTCGTCGCGCAGCCGGTCGGTCATCAGCTCCATGGAGGTGCGGACCAGGTCCAGGCGCCCCGGCTCGGCCATGGACCCGGAGATGTCGACGACGAAGGTGAGCGCGGCCGGCTTGCGGACGGAGTCCGGGGCGGGGGCCGCGGTGGTGAGCCCGACCCGCATCAGCGACCACCCGTCGGCGGAGGTCCGGGCGCCGTCGGCGGTGACGGAGAAGCCGTTGCCCGCCGGGCTCCGGTAGTCCTGGCGGAAGCTGTTGACGAACTCCTCGGGCCGCACGGTCTTCGGATCGGGCAACCGGCCCGACCCGATCGTGCGACGGGCGAAGCCGTAGCTCGCGGTGTCGACGTCCAGGGCGAAGGTCGAGAGGTAGTCGGCCGGCGGCGCGGTCCGCTCGGCCCCGTTGCTCTCCCCCTCCCCCGCCGCCCGGTCGGCCGTCGCGCCCCCGGCGTCGGGGGCGACGTTGCGGGATCCGGAGCTGCCCCTCTCCTGGCTCTTCACGGGCTCGGCCGCACTGCACCCGGTCAGCAGCAGGCCGCCCGCCGCGAGCGCGGCGACCGCCCTCGTACAACTCCTCGCGCGAAGTCTCATGCCGTACCCCTCCGTTGGCCGTTCTCCGGTGCGCTACTGGTGAATGTGACGCCCCGGCAGGGCTTTCGGACGAGTCGGAGTCGTTGCGAATGCGTCTCGAAGCGACAACGGCAGGCGGAACATCAAGGTCTGGGCTCGATACGGGCACGAACGCCTCACGGCGGACAACCTCCGAGGCGCCGATTTAACGAAATCCCTATGTGCGACACCCTCGGCATTCCCGCCGGTGCGCTCCGGGCCGCCGCGAATATCCACGGCAACACCCGGCCGGATCCGAGGGAATGGCGCGCCCGACGGTTAGGGTCGACGCATGAACGGTTCGCTTACCGAGCCCCCACCACCAGCTCCCGCTCAACCCGCGAGCTTTGTTCAGGAAGTATTACGGGGCGTCGCCCAGGTCGATTTCATGCCCAATGCGATCACGGGCATTTTCTTCCTCGCCGCCCTGGCAGCGGCCGGATGGGAATTCGCGCTCTACGGCCTGCTCGGCAGCGTGGTGGGCACGGCCACCGCTTATGCCTTCGGTATCGACCGCGGCCTCGTCTCAGTCGGCCTGCGCGGATTCAACGGCACCCTCGTCGCCCTTTCCTTCGCCGTTTTCCTCGGCGCCGATCACCTTTCGACCGTGCTGCTGGCCATCGGCGGCTGCGTCACGGTCGTCGTCGTCACCTCGGCCCTCGCGACCATTCTGGGCACCTGGAACATCCCCACCTTCACGATGCCCTTCTGCATCATGGCCAGCGTCATGACGGTCGCGGCGCCCAGCTTCTCCCGCGTCTGGCACACCGGCCCCGGCCTCGCCGCACTGCCCAAGTCCGTGGCGGACACCACCTCGTTGGGCTGGGAGCAGCTCTGGCACGGCTTCTTCGCCAATGTCGGCCAGATCTTCTTCATGCCGCAGTGGTACGTGGGGCTGATCTTCCTCGCCGGGATCACGGTGGCGAGCCGCCTCGCCGGGGCGATGGCCTGCGTCGGCAGCGCGGTCGCCGTCTTCGTCGCCTGGAGCATGGGCTCGCCCGCCCAGGGCATCTCCGAGGGTCTGATGGGCTACAACAGCGTGCTCGTGGCCATGGCCCTGTGCGGGGTCTTCCTCGTGGCCGGGAGCTGGAGCTTCGGCTACGCCGTGCTCGGCGCCGCCGCCGCGACCGGTCTGACGGCCGCCATGACCTCCTTCTTCGCGCCCTTCGGCGGTCACACCTTCACCTGGCCGTTCGTGCTGACCGCCCTCGTGTTCGTCGCCGCGGTACCGGCGATCCCCCGGCTGCGCCGCACCTGAACGCCCCCGGCGTCGCGGCACCCGAGCGCGGCCGCCACCGGAACCCTCCCCGCCCGAAAGTGAGTGACCGATGAATCTCGCTCCCCGTGAGATGGACAAGCTCTGGATCTACGTCGTCGCCGACCTCGCCCGCAAGCGGCGCGACCGGGGCGTCAAGCTCAACTACAGCGAGGCCTGCGCGCTCATCAGCGAGGGCATCCTGGAGGGCGCCCGGGACGGCAGGACCGTCGCGGAGTGCATGGAGCTCGGCAAGCAGGTCGTCGGCGCGGACGACGTGATGGCCGGGGTGCGCGAGATGCTGCCCCTGCTCCAGGTCGAGGCCGCCTTCGTCGACGGCACCAAGCTGGTCTCCTGCCACGACCCCGTCGGGGCCTGAGCGTGAGCGCGGCCGCGGCCGAGCGGACCGGGCCGATCGAAGGGGTCCGGCCCGCGCCCACCGGCGGCCCGCCCGCGGCGGTGGTCCTGGGGGCGGGGCACGAGGGCGGCGCCGCCCTCGGCGCGGTACCGGCCGGGCGGCCGCTGACCGAGGCGGTCGCCGCGGCGCTCGCCGCTTCGAGCGGGCCGGTGTGCGTGGTCCCCATGACCTTGGGCCGCGACCGGAAGCTGATCGCCGACTGCGCCCGTGCGCTGCGCTGGCTGGCTCGCGCCGAGGGGCCGGGCGGGGCGGGCGGAGCAGGCGGGGCGGGTCGACTGGTGCTGGCGCCGCCCTTCGCCACCGCCGACCACCTGACCGCCTGGCTGCGCACGGCCGCGCTGCGGGCGGTGCGCTCGGCGCCGCGGACCTCGGCGGTGCTGGTCACCGCGCCGACCGCGGGCCCCTTCGAGGACGCCGACCTCTTCCGGGTGGCCCGGCTGGTGCGGCAGTACGGCGCGCACCGCTGGGTCGAGGTCGCCTTCGACGGGGGCGACCCGGACCTCGCCGAGGGCGCGGAGCGGTGCCGCCGCCTCGGCGCCCGGCACGTCGCGCTCGTCCGTGCGGCGTTCGCCCCGCCGGACGACGGGGCGGCCGCGCGGGACGCGGACGTCGTCGACACCGGGCCGCTGCTCGGCGCGGCCGCGATCGAGGAGGTCCTGCGGGCCCGGGTCGCGCACGCCCTGCACGGCCTGGCCCACGGGGACGACGGCACCGGCGCCGGGCTGGACGCGGAGCACGGCCACGGCTACGCGCACGCGCACGGCCCGGACGGCGCCCACGACCACGCGCACGGCCCCGCACACCACCACCACTGAAGGGAAGTACCACCATGTCCGGTGGCGCCACCTACCTCTACGGCGAAGGCACCGTGGAGATCAACGCAGGCCGCCGCAAGGCCACGGTCTCCGTGTCCAACACCGGTGACCGCGCGATCCAAGTCGGTTCGCACTACCACTTCTTCGAGGCGAACCGGGCCCTGGACTTCGACCGCAACGCCGCCTACGGCATGCACCTGGACCTGCCCGCGGGCACCGCGGTGCGCTTTGAGCCGGGCGACACCCGCGAGGTGGAGCTGACGGCCTTCGCCGGGCACGGCCGCCTCATCGGCTTCAGCTCGCTGGTCGACGGGGGCCTCGGGTCCACCGACACCCGCAACCGCGCGCTGCGCCGGGCGGTCGAACTCGGCTTCCTGGGCGCCCGGATCGAGGAGCCGGAGCGCCCCGCGCACGACGGGGACGGAGCGGGAGCCGACACGGCCGACGCGGCCGACGCCGAGGCCGGTCACGACGGCGGCCACAAGAAGAAGAACAAGAGCCACAAGAAGGGCGAGAACTGATGGCCGTCCTGAGCCGCAAGCAGTACACCGACCTGTTCGGGCCGACCGTCGGCGACCGCTTCCACCTGGCCGACACCAATCTGGTCGTCGAGGTCGAGAAGGACCACAACGAGGGGCACTACGGCGACGAGGCCGTCTACGGCGGCGGCAAGGGCATCCGCGACGGCATGGCCCAGGACCCGCAGGCCACCAACCTCCAGGGCGCCCTCGACCTCGTGATCACCAACGTGGTGGTGCTGGACGCGGTCCTCGGCGTGGTCAAGGGGGACCTGGGCGTCAAGGACGGGATGATCGCGGGCCTGGGCAAGGCGGGCAACCCGCACACCCAGTCCGGGGTGCACCCGAAGCTGGTCATCGGCCCCGGCACCGAGGTGATCTCGGGCGAGCACCTGATCGCCACGGCGGGCGGGATCGACACCCACATCCACTTCATCGCCCCGCAGCAGGCCGAGCACGGCCTCTCCAACGGCATCACCACCCTCATCGGCGGCGGCACCGGTCCCTCCGACGGCACCAACGGCACCACCTGCACCCCCGGCCCCTGGAACATCGGCCGGATGTACCAGGCGGTCGAGGACCTGCCGGTCAACGTCGGTCTGCTGGGCAAGGGCAACGGCTCGCTCCCGGAGGCACTGGTCGAGCAGGTCGAGGCGGGCGTCTGCGGGCTGAAGGTGCACGAGGACTGGGGCACCACCCCGGCCGCGCTCAGCAAGGCCCTCGACGTCGCCGACGACTACGACGTCCAGGTCGCCGTGCACACCGACACCCTCAACGAGTCCGGCTTCTTCGAGGACACCCGCTCCGCCATCGACGGCCGCACCATCCACACCTTCCACACCGAGGGCGCGGGCGGCGGCCACGCGCCGGACATCATGCGGATCGCGGGCGAGCCCAACGTCCTGCCGTCCTCCACCAACCCGACGCTGCCCTACACGGTCAACTCCGTGGACGAGCTGCTGGACATGGTGATGGTCTGCCACCACCTCTCCCACGACATCCCCGAGGACGTCTCCTTCGCCGACTCCCGCGTGCGGGCCGAGACGATCGCGGCCGAGACCGTCCTGCACGACGAGGGCGTCATCTCGATCTTCTCCTCCGACTCCCAGGCCATGGGCCGGATCGGCGAGTCCTGGACGCGGGCCTTCCAGACCGCGCACCACTGCAAGGACCAGCGCGGCAAGCTGGCCGGGGACACCGAGCGCAACGACAACTTCCGGGTGCTGCGCTACCTGGCCAAGATGACCATCAACCCGGCCCTGGCCACCGGCACCGCCGAGCACATCGGCTCGCTGGAGACCGGCAAGCTCGCCGACATCGTGCTGTGGCCGATCCACTCCTTCGCGGCGAAGCCCAAGATGGTCATCAAGGGCGGGCTGATCAACTGGGCGCTGATGGGAGACCCGAACGCCTCGCTGCCGACCCCGCAACCGGTCTACTACCGGCCGATGTTCGGGGCGTACGGCAAGGCGAAGCAGAGCACCCGGGTCTCCTTCATGTCGCAGGCCGCGATCGCGCTCGGCGTGCCGGAGCGGCTGGGGCTGGACAGCCGGGTGCTGCCGGTGCGGCACTGCCGGACCGTCGGCAAGCAGCACATGCTCCACAACGACGCGCTGCCCGAGATCACCGTCGACCCGGAGACCTACAAGGTCAGCCTGGACGGGGTCCCGGCCACCATCGAGCCGGCCCGCGAACTGCCGCTGAACCACCTGTTCTTCCTGGCATGAGCGGGCCGTCCGGCGCGAGCGCCGACCCCGCGGCCGACGACGAGGGCATCTCCGCCGCGGCCCTCCTGGTCAGCCTCCAGCTGACCGACTCCGCCTTCCCCAGCGGCTTCTACACGCTCTCGCACGGCCTGGAGGGCTACGCCCAGGCCAAGGCCGTGACCCCGCAGGGCGTGCCGGAGCTGCTGGCCGACCTCCTGCGGCACTCGGTGGGACCCGCCGACGCCACCGCGCTGGCGCTGGCCCACCGGGCCGCGTCGGCCGGTGACTGGGCGGGGATCGGCGAGATCGACCGCAGGCTGTGCGCGGCCAAGCTGGGCGAGGGGCTGCGGCGCGCGGCCACCCGTACCGGGCGCCAGTTGCTGGACGTCGCCCGCGAGTGCGTCGGCGGCGAGGCCCTGGAGCGCTACGCCGAGTTGGTCGGCGCGAAGCGGGCGCCCGGCACGCAGGCGGTGGCCGCCGGGGTCGCGTACGCGGCGGCGGGCGTCCCGGTGCGGGCGGCCGTCGTCAGCGACCTGTTCGCCTTCTCGGCGAGCTTCACCGGGGCCGCGCTGCGGCTGCGGCTCACGGACCACCGCCGGGCCCAGGTCGTGCTCCGCGAGACCGCCCCCGTCATCGAAGAGGTGGCGCGGGCGGCCCTGCGGCGCGAGCTCGCCGACCTCGGCGGGTGCGTGCCCCTGGCCGATGTGATGTCGGCCCGGCACGAGCGGGCCGAGGCCCGCCTGTTCGCCACCTGATCCGTCCCCCCTGCGAAAGATCGAGAGCGACACATGAGAGACGACCACGTCCTGCGGGTCGGCATCGGCGGCCCCGTCGGCTCCGGCAAGACCGCGCTGATCGAGGCGCTGGTGCCGGTGCTCATCGAGCGCGGCCACCGGCCCGCCGTGATCACCAACGACATCTACACCCAGGAGGACGCCCAGCACGTGCGCCGCACCCTGGCCGGGGTGCTGGACCCCGAGCGGGTGGTCGGGGTGGAGACCGGGGCCTGCCCGCACACGGCGGTGCGCGACGACCCGACCATGAACCTGGCCGCGGGCGCCGAGATGCTGGAGCGCTTCCCCGATGTGGACACGCTCCTGTACGAGTCGGGCGGGGACAACCTCACCCTGACCTTCAGCCCGGTGCTGGTGGACCTGTTCCTGTTCGTCCTGGACACCGCCGAGGGCGAGAAGATGCCGCGCAAGCGGGGGCCGGGCATCACCGAGTCCGATCTGCTGGTCATCAACAAGATCGACATCGCCCAGTACGTGCGCGCCGACCTCGGCGTGATGGAGCGCGACGCCCACCACGTCCGCGAGGGGCGGCCGGTGGTGCTGACCAACTGCCTGACCGGACACGGCCTGGAGGAGATCGCGACCTTCGTCGAGTCCTTCCGCCGGGTGCCCGCGTGAGCGTCGTGGCCGACCCGCCGACCGTCGTGCCGGGGCCGACCCCGGGTGCGGGGCCCGGCCCCGCGCCCGAGGTCCGCCGCGCGGCGCCCGCCCGGCCCCGCGGGCGGCTGGAGCCGGAGCACTACGAGCCGCCGCGCGTCCCCCCGGAGGTGCGCCGCCACTCGGCCGTCCCCGACACCCTCGGGGTCGGCCGCCCCGGCAAGGTGGGCCTGTTGGAGCTGGGCTTCGAGCGGCGCGGCGGCCGCACCGAGCTGGTGCGGCACTACCAGAAGTCCCCGCTCCAGATCATGCGCCCGCTGTACTTCGACCCGCACCGCCCGGACCTGCCGGTGACCTTCCTGCTGTCCACCGGCGGCGGCGTCGTCCAGGCGGACCGGCTGCGCCAGGACCTCTCCTTCGGCCCCGGTACGGCGGCGCACGTCACCACCCAGGCCGCGACGAAGGTCTACCGGATGGAGTACGACTACGCCGTCGCGCAGACCCACCTGGACGTCGGGGCCGACGCGTACGTCGAGTACCTGCCCGATCCGGTGATCCCGTACGTCGACTCGCGCTTCTACCAGCGCACCGTGATCACCGCGGACCCCTCGGCCACCGTGCTGGTCTCCGAGAGCGTGCTGGCGGGGCGGCTCGCGCGCGGGGAGCGGCACGCGTACGCCGTCTTCGCCTCCGACCTGGAGGTGCGGCGGCCCGACGGGGACCTGGTCGCGCTGGACGCCGTACGGCTGGAGCCGGGCGGCGGCGGGGTGGGCGGACCGGCCGTGCTGGGCGGGTACGCGGTGCTGGCCGGTTTCTTCGTGCTGACCCCGCTGGCTCCCGCCCGCGAGGTGGCCGACCTCTTGCACGCGGCGCTGGCGGACAGCGCTCTGGCGTACGGCGTCAGCGTGCTGCCGCAGGAGAGCGGTGCCTGGGTGCGGGTGCTGGGCGACCGGAGCCAGGAGGTCTCGCGGGCCCTGGCCCGCGCCTGGAACGCGGTGCGCCTGCGACTCATCGGCGTGCCGGCGCCCGACCTGCGCAAGACCTGACCGGCCGCGCGCCCCGTCCCGCGGGGCGCGGCAGCCGCCGACCCGAAGGATCCGCACCCCCATGCCCACTGGCTACGACACGGGTAACACCGCCTGGATGATGGCGAGCACCGCGATGGTGCTGCTGATGACCCCCGGCCTCGCCTTCTTCTACGGGGGGATGGTGAAGACCAAACACGTGCTGGTGATGCTCAAGATGAGCTTCGCCTGCCTGTCGTTGGTCACCGTCCTCTGGCTCGCGATCGGCTACTCGCTCGCCTTCGGCAAGGACGCCGGCGGCGGCCTGATCGGCGGTCTGGAGCACGCCTTCTTCCGCGGCGTCGGGATGACCACCCTGCACGGCTCGATCCCGACCGTGATCTTCGCCTGCTTCCAGATGTCGTTCGCGATCATCACGGTGGCGCTGATCAGCGGTTCGATCGCGGGCCGGGCCACCATGAAGGGCTGGCTCGTCTTCGTCGTCGCCTGGACCCTGATGGTGTACGTGCCCACCGCCCACTGGGTCTTCGCGCCCGACGGGTGGATCGTGAAGTCCCTGGGCGCCCTCGACTACGCGGGCGGCCTGCCGGTGGAGCTCAGCTCGGGCGCGTCCGGGCTGGCGGTGGCGATCGTGCTGCGGGGGCGCCGGGACTTCGAGCGCGACCCGATCCGGCCGCACAACCTGCCGCTCGTGGTGATCGGGCTGGCGCTCCTGTGGTTCGGCTGGTTCGGCTTCAACGCCGGATCGGCGCTCCAGGTCGAGGGCAGCGCTCCGACCACCTTCTTCAACACGCAGCTCGCGGCCGCCGGCGCGATGATCGGCTGGCCGATCATCGAGAAGTGGCGGCTCGGGCACGTGGAGATGCTGGGCGTGGCCTCGGCGGCCGTCGCGGGCATGGTCTCGATCACCCCGGCCTGCGGTGAGGTCTCCCCGGTCGGCGCCCTGATCATCGGCTTCGTCGCGGGCGTGGTCTGCTGCTTCGCCATCAACATGAAGTACAAGATCGGCGTGGACGACACCCTGGACGTGGTGGGCGTGCACGGCTGGGGAGGCATCGTCGGCGTGCTCTCCGTCGGCCTCTTCGCGACGGCCGCGATGAGCGGCAAGAAGGGCCTCTTCTACGGGGGCGGGGCGGACCAGCTGTGGCGCCAGGCCGTCGGCATCCTGGCCGTCGGCTCCTTCGCCTTCGCGATGACCTGGCTCATCGCCCAGGCCATCGACAAGACCGTGGGCTTCCGCACCTCCGAGGAGTACGAGAACGTGCCCGGGCGCGAGGAGGAGGTCGCCTACGACTCCGAGACGCTGGAGCAGATCCGCGACCGGATGGGCGAGCAGGGCGGGGAGAGCGGTCGCACCCCCGCCCGCGCGGGGGCCGGGGCCGGCGGAGCCGCCTCCGCCGCCGGGACCGACCCGGCCGCGCAGGACGCCGCACTGCTGGCCGAGGTCCTCTCGGTCCTGGAACGACGGGAGCGGGACAAGTGACGACGACCGGGGATTCGGGCAACGCGTCGTGGCTGATGATGGCCACGGCCCTGGTCCTGCTGATGGCGCCCGGACTGGCCTTCTTCTACGGCGGGATGGTCCGCACCGGCCAGATCATCGCCATGCTCAAGATGTGCTTCTTCTGCGTGGTGATCGTCACGGTGCTCTGGTTCGCCGTCGGCTACTCGCTGGCCTTCGGGCCGGACGCGGGCGGCCTCGGGGTGATCGGCACCCTCGACCACGCCTTCCTGCGCGGCGTCGGCATCGACTCGCTCACCGGTGACGTGCCGACCGTGACCTTCGCGGTCTTCCACATGTCCTTCGCCATCGTCACGGTGGCCCTGATCAGCGGCTCCATCGCGGGCCGGGCCACGATGAACGGCTGGATCGCCTTCGTCTGCGCCTGGACCCTGCTGGTCTACATCCCGATGGCCCACTGGGTGTTCGACCCGCGGGGCTGGGTCGCCGAACAGCTGGGAGCCGTCGACTTCGCCGGCGGCACGGTCGTCGAGATCGGCTCCGGAGCCGCGGGCCTCGCGCTCGCGATCGTCGCCGGCAAGCGCGCCGACTTCGACCGCCAGGGCATCCGCCCGCACAACCTGCCGCTCGTCGTCATCGGCCTGTCGCTGATGTGGTTCGGCTGGTTCGGCTTCAACACCGGTTCCTCCCTCGGCACTCCGGGGGGCGCCGCGATGGCGTTCTTGAACAGCCAGCTCGCGGCGGGGGCCGCGATGGCCGGATGGGCCGTCACCAGCTGGTGGCGGACCCGGCAGGTCGGCCTGCTCGACATGTGCATGGGCGCGGTGACCGGCCTGGTCGCCACGACCCCGCTGGCCGGCGGGATCGCCCCGGTGTGGGCCACCGTCACCGGCTTCGTCGCGGGACTGACCTGTGCGCTCGCGATCAGCTGGAAGTACCGGCTGGGGGTGGACGACACCCTCGACGTGGTCGGCATCCACGGCTGGGGCGGGATCGTCGGCATGGTCATGGCCGGTTTGACCGCGACCGGTGCGCTCACCGGCAAGAAGGGCCTGTTCTACGGCGGTTCCTGGGACCTGCTCGGCAAGCAGCTGACGGCCGTGGTCGTCCTCGGCCTGTACGCCTTCGTCATGACCGCGCTCATCGGCAAGGCGATCGGGGCCACCATCGGCCTGCGCCAGCCCGGCGGGATGATCGAGCACGAGCAGGCGTACGCGGAGGTGCTCTCCGACCACCTCAAGCAGCTGTCCGCGGACGACACCGCCGCGCCGCTGCGGGAGGAGCCGGAGAGCGCCTCCGCGCTCGTCGCGCGACTGCGGGAGGTGCTGATGACCGGCCGCCAGGACAACTGACCCGCGGATCAGGGCCGTTCCCCGCTCTACGGTCCCCTCATCGGGGCCGGTGGGGGACGGCCCTTCCCGTGCTATCTTGCTTTGCATGGTACCTGGCAATGCAAGCCAACCCGGAGCCGACGGCCACGTGGCCAGTCAGCTGCGCAAGGGCGTACTGGAGTACTGCGTCCTCGCGCTGCTGCGCGACGGCCCGCGCTACGGGGTGGAACTGTTGGAGGAGCTGGCCCGGGTCGAGGTGATGGCGACCAGCCAGGGAACGATGTACCCCCTGCTGTCGCGCCTGCGCCGGACCGGACTCGCCGACACCCACCTGCGCGATTCCGACAGCGGACCGCCGCGCAGGTACTACACGCTGACCGACGCGGGCCACAGCGCGCTGGAGGAGTTCGCCGCCCACTGGCCCTCCTTCCGCACCGCCGTGGACCACTTCCTCTCTCCTGGAGACCCGACGTGAACGACACCCTGCCGCACCCCCTGGTCCGCGCCTTCCTCTCCGCGGTGGACGAGCGGACCCGCACCCTGCCCGAGGAGCGTCGCCGGGAACTGCTCGCGGACCTCGCCGAGCACATCGAGGTGACCCTCGCGGAGCGACACCCCGCGGACGAGACGACGGTGCGCGCGATGCTGGACCGGCTCGGGTCGCCCCAGGCCATCGCCGAGGCCGCACTGGCGGAGGAGGGCGGCGGCCCCCGGCTCCCCGAGGCGCAGGGCGCGGCGCGCACGGCCGTCACGCTGGCCCTGCTCGTCCTGGCGTTCCCTCTCGCGCTCGTGCCGATCGCCGGCTGGGTCCTGGCCCCGATCTCCCTGGTCGTCGGGCTGGTCACGCTGTGGAAGTCGACCCAGTGGGCGCGCCGCGAGCAGCGGTCGGCGACCCTCCTGCTGCTCTCCCCGGTGATCACGGCGCCCGTGATCGCGGGCGTGCTCATGGTGGCGACCAGCGGACTGGGCCCGACCGCCGTGATCGCGGCCCTCGCGCTGTCCTGGATCCTGCCCGTGGTCGCCGTCGTGCGCCTGGCCCGCTCGGCGGCCCGGCTGCGCTCGGCCTAGGTCCGGGCCACTCCGCGGCGAACGGCGCCCCGGTCGAGGTGTCCGACCGCGCGGCCAACTCCGGGCGGGCGGTGGGCCTTCACGTACAGTGCGGTGGCGAGGGGGGCGTGTCCGTCGGGGCGATCCGGCCGGGGCTCCCCCCTCCTCATGTCGGCGGGCGCGATGGCGGGGGTGGCTGGATGTTGGGGACGGCACGGGCGTGGGTCGAAGGGTGGGCCGCGGCCCGGCTGATGCCGGAGCCGGTGGAGGTGCCCTGGGGGCTGCGGATCGACATCGGGCGCCCGGACCAGATGGTCCGCCACGTCCTGCTCGACGCCGACCCCGGCGCCGCGCGCGAGTTGATCGCCTCCGTCACCGAACCCACCACCTGCGTCAAGGCGTTCCTGCCGGGGGCCGAGATGCGGCCGTGGTTCTCCTCCGGGTGGGAGCCCGTGGAGTCCTGCTTCCTCATGGCCGTCGACCTGCGTCCGGCGCGCGTGCACGTGCCGGACGGGTACCGCGTCACCGTCGAGGCCGCGGGCGACATGACCTGCGTACGCGTCCTGGACGCCGACGGTCGGGTCGCCGCCTCCGGCCGGACCGGTCGGGCCGGGTCCGCCCGCGCCTTCGACCAGATCGTCACCGAACCGGCCCACCAGCGCCGCGGCCTCGGGACGGTGGTGATGGGAACGCTCACCGAAGCGGCCCTCGACGAGGGGGCCCGCACCGGTGTCCTGGGCGCGACCGACCAGGGCCGGGCGCTGTACGAGGCGCTCGACTGGAAGGTCCTCGCGCCGCTCGACGGATTCGCCTACCGGCCCGTCGCCCGGTGACCGGGCGCGGGTGAGCCCCTCCCGCCGCGGGAGGGGCCGCCCGGTGACGCTCAGCCCGCCGGGACGGTGTCCTCGAAGGACGTGCCCGCCGCGCGGTAGGCGTTCACCTTGGCCGTGACCTGGGCCGGGGTGAGCACCTGGTCCTTGACGTGCAGGACGTAGTCGACCTGCTGGTCGTACGCGCGCGCGGCGGTGCCGCTCTGGCCGTTCAGGTCGATCAGCCACTGGTTGAAGTTGATCGACATGGGCCGTTCGGGCAGGTAGCGGGCGTCGTGGGTGCCGAAGACCTGACCGTCGATGTAGTAGGTGATGGCGCGGTCGTCGATGGTGACGACGAGGTCGTGCCAGCCCGCGTAGCTGGTACGGGCCTCGGTGTGCTGGTTGACCGCCTCCCACGGGTCGGGGCGGTAGGTCTCCCATGACGTCGTGTACAGGATGTTCCCGGGCTCGCCCCAGCCCCCGTTGGGCAGGTACTCGAAGTCGTACTCGGCGTAGTCGTCGGCCATCGGGGCCTTGAGGTCGTTGATGGTGAAGAAGGTCTGCACGAGGTGGTCGCCGTCCGGGCCGTACTTCGGGGCGTCGGAGAATTTGACCCGGGCCGCGTAGGTGCCGTTCTTGAACTTCGTCGCCTTCGTCAGCACTTCGGTCTGCTTGGTGCTCTGCGCCGAACCCGCGGTGGAGGTCTCCAGGTTCATGACGGTGTTCCCGCCGCCGGCCGCGGCGAAGGTGACGTTCTCGGGGGACCAGGCGGCGCCGGGGACACCCGGCCCACCGGAGTTGGAGCGGACGTTCCACCCGTGGGCGGCGATGGCCGGGTCGCCGTACGCGGTGTAGGAGAAGTCGTCGAAGAGGGTCGCCCCGGTGGGCGGCGGGTCGGTCGGCGTGGGGGTGGGGGTGGGACCGGTCGGCGTGGGGGTCGGGTCGCCGCCGTTGCCGGCGGGGGCGGTTCCCCAGACGGTGGCGCCGCCGAGGCGCGCCGTGACCTTGCCCCAGTCGCCGTAGGCGCCCTGCCCCGCGCCGAAGGAGTAGTCGTCGGCCTGGTTCAGGGTCTGCCAGTCGGCCCGGTAGAAGCGCAGCTGCATGTCCCCGGTGTCGGCGCCGGGGGCGAGGGATCCGGCGCCCGCGGTGAAGCCGATCTCCAGGTAGCGGTCGGCGGTGGCGGTGGGGTGTTCCAGGGTGCCGAAGGAGGCGGTGACGTTGGCGCAGCCCTTGACCGCCCAGGAGCAGGCGAAGCGGTACGGGAGCCCGGGGCCGTCCGCCTTGAAGTAGTAGCGGAAGGTCACCCCGCTCAGGGCGACGGTCGTCGAGCCGTTGTTGACCACCTTGAACCAGGGCTCCGCCTGGTCGGCGGTGGCCCCGTTCGCGCTGGTGCGGTACTGCACCTTGACGGAGTCGGTCGCGGCGTTCGCGACCGGGGCGGTGAGGGCGGCGCTGCCGAGCCCGGCGGTGACGGCCAGGGCGAGGGCGATCGCGGCGCGGGTACGCGTGGCGGGGCGCATCGGGGGTCCTCTCGGGTGGGGGGAGCAGGGGTGGAGCGGTGCGGAGGTACGGGCGAACGGGCGCGGGGTCAGGCGCCGTCGCGGTGCGGGGGCCGGGCGCGCACGCCGAGCGCGGCGAGCCGGTCGTGGTGGTGGTCCAGTCGGCGCCGGAAGTCGGGCCAGTCGCGGTGGGTGGACCAGGCGGTGTCGGCCAGGGCGCAGAGCCGGGGGAAGGCCAGGTATTCCAGCTGCGCGGGGGTGCTCGCGTACTCGGTCCACAGCTGGGCCTGGGTGCCGAGGATCCGGCGGGTGGCTTCCGGTTCCCAGTGGGGCGGGGCGGGTTCGTTGTCGTACACCCCGCGCAGGTCGACCACGCCGCCGTCCTGCCCGCGCGGTTCGGCGGGGTCGGCGGACTGCGGGTAGTCCAGGTAGGTGGAGCGGTGGGGCGTCATGATCACGTCGTGGCCGCGCAGGGCGGCGGTCCGCCCGTGGTCCGGGTCGAGCCAGGCGGCGACCGTGAACGCGCCGGGGAGTTCGGCGCCGTTGCCGGTCCAGCCCAGGGGGCGGCGGCCGCGCGCGACGACGTGGTCGGCGACGGTCCGCATGAACCACCCGTGGAGCGCTTCCGGGCCGCTCAGTCCTTCGCGGGCGGCGCGTTCCCGGGCCGCCGCCGAGGCGTGCCATTCGGTGGCGGGGCACTCGTCGCCCCCGATGTGCACGTAGGGCCCGGGGAAGACGTCCATGACCTCGTCGAGGACGGCGCGGCAGAAGTCGAGCACCTCGTCGTGGACGCCGAGGATGTTCTCGCAGACCCCCCAGCGGGTCCACGGCTCCAGGGTGACGTCGGGGCGGTTGCCCAGGTGGGGGTAGGCGGCGAGGGCGGCGCGGGTGTGGCCGGGCATCTCGATCTCGGGGACGATCGTCACCCCGCGGCGGGCCGCGTAGTCGACGAGCCCGGTGAGTTCGGCCCGGGTGTACGCGCCCTCGTGGGGGGTGCGGTCGCCCTCGCTCTCGCGGCGGCGGGCCCCGGTCCCGGTGAGCCGGGGGTAGCCGGGGACGGGGATCCGCCAGCCCTGGTCGTCGGTGAGGTGCAGGTGCAGGACGTTGAGTTTGTGCAGGGCGAGCAGGTCCACGAACCGGCGTACGTACGAGGCCGGTTGGAAGTGGCGGGCCACGTCCAGCATGGCCCCGCGCCACGCGAACCGCGGACCGTCGGTGATCCTCAGGCAGGGCAGGGAGAGCCCGGGCCGCGGCCCCGCCCCCGCGTCGAGGGCGGCGGGCGGGAGCAGTTGGCGCAGGGTCTGGATCCCGTGCAGCAGCCCCTCGTGCCGGGCGGCGCGCAGCAGGACGGAGTCCGGGCCGATGGTCAGGGCGTAGCCCTCGGCCCCGAGGTCGGCGGGGTCGGCGGAGTCGGCGGGATCGCTTTCCAGGAGCAGTACGATCCGCCCGCCCGCAGGGCCGGGCGGCGCCGGGCGCAGGGGGCCGCCGGTGACCGGGGAGAGCAGCTCGCGCAGCAGGGCGGCGGCGGCCCCGGCGCCGGGGCCGGCGCGCAGTGCGGTGTCGGGTCCGAGGGGGAAGCGGCCGGGGTGGGTGGTGAGGGTGCGGGGGCGGGGGACGAGCTGCGGGAGGGCGGCGCGGCGGGCGGACATGGCGCGGTGGTTCCTCCAATGCCTTACCAATTGGTCAACTGGATAGCTGCGTGGCACGAAGGTGACATGAGCGGGTCATGACGTCAACCCTGCGCGACATCAAGGAATTTGCTGACGATCCGGCGTCGAAGTGGTTAGATGCACTTGACCAGTTGAACACCACGGGCACACAGGGAGGAGCGGGGCGTGACGGCGAGCGGCGCGGGACCGGTGTTGAAGCGGGAGCGGGTCCGCGAGTACCTGCTCGGCATGATCGACACCAGACGACCGGGTGACGCCATCCCCTCCGAGCGCACCCTGTGCACCGCGCTGGGAGTGTCGCGGCCCACCCTGCGCGCGGCCGTCGACGAGTTGGTGGCCACGGGCGCCCTGGTCCGCGAGCACGGCCGCGGCATGTTCGTCGCGCCCGCCAAGATCACCCAGGAACTGGCCCCCGACGAGGCCTCCTTCGCGGTGCGGCGGGCGGCGGGCCACTGGTCGAGCCGGGTGCTGGAGCACGCGGTGATCCCGGCGGACGCCCGGATCGGGCGTCGGCTGCGCATCTCCCCCGGCGCGGGGCTGCTCTACGTGGCACGACTGCGCCTGGTGGACGGCGCCCCGATGGCGATCGAGCACCTGCACATCCCCGCGGACCTGGTGCCCTCGCTGACCCCGGCCGAGCTGGAGGCCGGCGACCTGTACGAGCACCTGCGCGAGCGGCACGGGCTGTTCGTGCACGAGGCCCGGCAGTCGATCGAGCCCACCGTGGTCAACGAGGCCGAGGCCGCGCTGCTGGAGGTGCCCCTGCACTCCCCCGCCCTGCTGATCGAGCGCCTCACCACGGACTCGACCGACCGCCCGGTCGAGTACGTGCACTCCGTGTACCGCGGCGACCGCTACCGCATCGTCTCCCGCCTCGCGCTGGGCGCCGCCGCCGCCCGGAGCACGGGCCACCATCCGGGCATCCCGCCCGGCGACCTGGGGCGGCGCGAGATCATCACCTCGACCACCACCGGGGACGTCCACACCCTGAACTGAGCCCCCGGTGGCCCCCGTTCAGGAACCGTCCGGCGCGCGCAGCGGATTCGGCAGCGGCAGGTAGCGGGCGGCGGCGCCGTCGGCGCGGGTCCACCGCAGCAGCAGGTTGGTCTTGCCCGGCAGGGTCGGGGCGCTCAGCAGCTCCCGGACCTCGGGCAGCCCGTGCTCCGCGTCGTAGCGGCGGAACTCCTCCCGCGCGGCCGGCCACAGTCCCGCCGCGACGGCCGGGTGGTGCTCGGCGAGCGCACCGGCGATCTCGGTGAGGTGGTTGACGACCAGGCAGTAGACGAGCCGCTGCCAGCCCTCCTCGCGGCCGGTCTCCGGGAGCAGTTTGACGCCCTCCGCGTCCCGGAAGAGCGCCTGTACGGGCGTCCCGGATCCGTCGACCGCGATCAGGGTGTTCTGGAGGTGGGCCTCCAACACGACTCCGTGGCGCGCGAAGAGTTCGAGCGCCGGGGGCACCACCTGGCGCAGGTACGCGCGCCACCAGGCGGCCGGATCGGCGGTCCGCTCCAGCGGCCCGGGCTCGGAGCCCTCGGCGAGCGCGGCGGCCAACAGCGCGGTGGCGCCCGGCAGCAGGTGCGCGCGCAGCCCCTCGCGGACCAGCACGGCCAGCTCCTCGAAGGCGAAGGTCGCGGTGCGGTAGCCCAGGTCCGCCGTCCAGGCCGCCGTGGTCCCCGTCCGGGCGCGCACCGCCGCGAAGGCGGCGCCGACGGCCGCGTCGGTGCGGCGCAGCATCAGCAGGTCGTGCCGCCACAGCCGCCGCACGTCGTTGGTGATCCGGACGTCCAGGCTGAACTTCGCGAAGAGGTCGCCGCGCGGACCCGGCAGGTACACGGTCCGCACGGAGGCCGTGGGCCAGCCGGGCCGGGTGCCGCCGGGGAGCCGCAGCAGCCGCCCGTCGGCGAGGGCCGCGCGCAACCCGGGGCTCGCGCAGGTCAGTTCCAGCTGCCAGGGGTGGGCGGGCAGCAGGACGTGGCCGGGCGGCACCGGCGGCGCGCCCGCGGCGTCGGCGAGTTCCTCGAAGAGTCGCGCGGCGGGCGCGCCGCCCTCCTCGTGCACCTGGTCCGCGCGCAGTGCGAGGAAGGCCAGCGGGAAGCGGCCGTGCGCCTCGGGGGCGTAGGGCAGCCAGGACCGCGCCGGTGCGCCGCCGCGGGCCTTGGGCGCGGGGTGGTACGGGTGGCCCATCAGCAGCGCCTGTTCGGAGCGGACGTAGGGGTCGTCCGGCGCCGTGGCCGAGGCGCGGGCCGCGAGGATCGCGCCGATCGCGGCGCGGCTGTCGGCGATCTCGGCGGGCAGCTCGTCGTTGGCCGCGCCGGTGTAGCGGCGCAGCTCGTCGGAGGTGAGCTTGATCAGGTCGGTGTGGCTCAGCGGGTACCAGCCGTCGGCGCCCCGCAGCTCGGGGCGGCCGGGGCGGCGCCCGGCCCGGACCCGCAGGAGCCGCCCGCTGCCGAGCAGCCGGTGGACGCCCCCGGCGGCGTCCCCTTCGGGTTCGGCCGCCTCCCGCAGGAGGCAGTTCAGGAGCGGCGCCGCGGCGTACTCGTCGGCGGCGGCGGTGACGGCGGACGTCACGGCGGCGTTGGGTTCCACGGGTCCACGGACTTCCCTCTAGGGCCGGCAGTGATCTTCAGTATCGACGATGCGGGCCGTCGCCGTGGCGTTCGGGTGATGATGGCCCGAGGAGAATACGAACGGGAACCCGGCGCGGCGCTCGCGCGACGAGCCGCCCGCCCGGTGCCGTGCCCGACCGAAAGGATTCCGCCCTGTACCGCAGTGGTCATGCCCCCGGATCCGCCGCCGAGGACGCCGTCGCCGCCCGGCTGGGCGACGTACGACCGGCCCTCGGCCCGGCCTACGCGGCCGCGCTGCCCGGCGCGCGGGCGGCCGTCCTGACCCGGCTCTGGCGGGCGCTGGCCCACGAGCCGCTGCCCTGGGTGGCGCGCCGTTCGGTGTCCGGCGACGCGATGACCGTGCTGCTCACCGACGGCGCCCGGCTGCACGGGCCGCTCCCCGACCCGTACGCGCACGACGACCGCGTCCGGGAGCTGTACCTCGACGGTGCGGCGCACCGGCGCGCCGCGGATCTGATGGCGGCGCTGCGGGTACCGCACGGCCCCGGCTTCGCGGCCGAGCTGGACGGCAGCACGGCCTCCCTGGCGCTCTCCCGCGCGGGGCAGTCTGCGCACGGGGGGACAGGGCGCGCGGTCGAGGTCTGGGAGTGGGAGCAGCGGGTGGTCGACGGGCACCCCTACCACCCCAACTGCCGCTACCGCCCCGGCTTCTCGGTGGCCGAGGAACTGGCCCACGCGCCGGAGCACCGGCCGGTCGTCACCCTCGGCCTGCGCGCCGTACGGGCGGACGCGAGCCTGGTGACGGGCGCCTGGCCCGCGGCGCTGCGGGACGGGGCGCGGATCCTGATCCCGGTGCACCCCTGGCAGGCCGCGCACGTGCCGGGCCTGCCCGGGGCGGCCGTGACGGGCGGGGCGGGCGGGGTGTCGGGCTTCCCGGCGCATCCGCTGATGGCGCTGCGCTCGCTGGCCCCGGTCGCGGGCGGTCCGCTGGACGGCTGGGCACCCGGAGGGACGACCCCGCAGGTCAAGACGGCGCTGAGCACCCGGCTGACCTCCTCCGTGCGGGACGTCTCGGCGTACTCGATCGAGACCGCGCAGGTGGTGTCGGCCTTCGCCACCTCGCTGGCCGCCCGGCTCGACGGGCGGCTGCACGTGACCCGGACCCTGGGCGCCGTCACCGCGCACAGCCCGGACCTGGCGGCCGTGCTGCGCGAGCCGCCGGAGCGGTACGCCGACGCCGGAGCGGGCGAACGGGTCGTGCCGGTCGGGGCGCTCGGGGGCACCGGGTGGGCCCGCTCGCCCGCCTGGCGGGCCGACTTCGCCCGGCTCGCGCTCTCGGTGTGCCTGCGCGTGCTCGACCTCGGCGTGGCCCTGGAGGCGCACGGACAGAACCTGCTGGTCGTCCTCTCCCCAACCGGAGAACCACTGCGGCTGGTCTACCGGGACCTCGCCGACATCCGGATCAGCCCGGCCCGGCTCGCCGCGCACGGGATCCCGGCGCCGCCGCTGGCGGGGCGGCTGGTCACGGACGACGAGGTGCTGCTGCGCCGCAAGCTGTTCGGTTCGCTGGTGACCGGGGCCCTGGGGGCGTTGGCGGGCTCGGCCGGGGCGCTGGCCGAGGACCTGGCCGCCGCCGCGCCCGCGCTGGAGCGCACCCCGGACGCGCTGGCCCTGTTGGGCGAACCGCTGCCCGCCAAGGCCCTCACCCTGATGCGGCTCGATCCGGGCACCCCGGGCGACCTGTGGACGACCCTGGGCCGACCGGCGGGGCTCGCCCTGCGGTAGCCGCGCGCGTCGGACACCCCCGGGGGCGCCGGGGGCGGGCCGGGGTGGGCCGTTCGGGGGGAGCAGGGACCGTGCGCGGCCCTGTCCCCCGGGCGATCGGGGGCCGCGATGGCACTAGTGGGACATGAGCCTCGATCGCCGTCACCTCCTCGCCGGTGCCGCCGCAGCCGTTCTCGCCTCCGTCGGGGCGGGGCGGCCACCGGGAAACCGGGACCGGCGGCGCGCCGCCGATTTCGAGGCGCTCGCCCGGGACCTCGACGGACAGGTGGTCCTCCCCGGGCAACGGGACTACGCCGAGGCCCGCCGGCTCTTCCAACCGCGCTACGACACGATCGCGCCCGGCGCCGTCGCCTACCCCGCGCACGCCCGTGACGTGGCGACCTGCGTGGCCTTCGCCCGTCGCGCGGCGGTGCCCGTCGTGCCCCGCGGCGGCGGGCACAGCTACGCCGGCTACTCGACCGGACCGGGCCTGGTCGTCGACGTCGGTGCCATGGCGGCCGTCGAGACCGGCACCGGGGAGGTCCGGATCGGGGCCGGGGCGCGGCTCGGCGACGTGAACGCGCGCCTGGCGGAGCGGGGCGTGGCCGTGCCGACCGGGCTCTGCCCCTCCGTCGGGATCGCGGGGCTCGCGCTCGGCGGCGGCCTCGGCGTCTCCAGCCGGGCCTTCGGAACGACCAGCGACCAGCTCACCGGGGTCCGGATCGTCACCCCCGACGCGGTCGTGCGCGAGGTGGACGCGCGCACCGACCCGGACCTCTTCTGGGCGCTGCGCGGGGGCGGCGGCGGGAACTTCGGGGTGGTCACCGAATTCCGGCTGCGCACCCGCCCGGTCGGGGACTGCGCCTTCGCGGAACTGCACTGGTCCTGGCCGGACTCCGGCGCGCTGCTGCGCGGTTGGCAGCGGTGGCTCGGTGCGCTGGCGGACCCCTTCTGGACCCAGGTCGAATGCGTGGTCGAGCCCGGTGCGGCGCCGGGGCCGACCGCGGTGCGGGTGCTCTGCCTGGACGGCCGCCGCGCGCTGGAGGAGCAGCTCACCCGGCTGGCGGACGCGGTCGGGATCCGGCCCCGCGACAGCCACGTGGAGGTGCGGACCTACGGCGACACCATGCGGACCCTGTCCGGCTGCCGGGAGGAGTCGGCGGCCGGGTGCCACCTGCCCGGGCGGCTGCCGGGGCACGATCCGCAGGGGCGCCTCGGCCGGGACGACTACGCGGCCCGCTCCGACTTCTGGCCCGCGTCGGGCCTGCCCGCGGACGCCGTCGCCACCGTGCTGGACGGCGTACGGCGCTACGCCTCGGCGGTGCCCCCGGGCGGGCTCGGTGTGGTGCAGTTCGACGGGGTGTGCGGGGGCGCGGTGGGCCGGGTGGATCCGGCCGCGACCGCTTTCGTCCACCGGTCCGCCGGCTTCCTCGCCCAGTACCTCGCCTACTGGCCGTCGGGCTCCTCGCCCACCGACGTCGGGCGCCACCAGGCCTGGTTGGACGGGCTCTGGCAGCGGCTGCGGCCGTGGGCGAGCGGGCGCGCGTACCAGAACTACGCGGATCCGAAGCTGGCGAACTGGGGCGAGGCGTACTACGGCGGCAATCTCGCTCGTTTGAAGGAGGTCAAGCATGCCTACGACCCCAGCCGTCTCTTCGACTTCCCCCAGGGGGTCTAGTGCCTGAGCCGTCCGGTCAACAGCGGGAAGAGGAGTTCAGCATGCGGTGTGGTGCGATGCTGCGTCGGACGCTCGTCGTGGTGGCCGCGGCCTCCGTGGTGGTGGGCATCGGGCAGGTGCCCGCCGGGGCCGGGGCCGCCGGGACCCGGGCGCCGGGCGGCGGCCACTGGACCGCCCGGGACGCGCAGGCCTTCTGGACCACGGACCGGATGGCCTCCGCCGCGGTCATGGGCGGCGACCCGGGCGTCCCGGCGGCGGCCGGGCCCGGTGACGGGCAGGACTTCGACGGGGTGCCGGTGGTCGGCCGGCTGTTCGTGATGAAGGACGGCGGGGCGTACTTCTGCACCGCCAGCGTGGTCGCCTCCCCGCACAAGGACCTGGTGCTCGGGGCGGCGCACTGCCTGTTGGGCGCCGACACCCGGCAGGTCGCGTTCGTACCGCACTACACGGCCAAGACCCCCCGCCCGTACGGGATGTTCCCCGTGCTGAAGGTGTGGGTCGACCCGCGCTACCAGCAGCAGGGGCCCGACCTCGCGGCCACGCTCGACGTGGCCTTCGCCCGGGTCGGACCGAACAGCCAGGGCACCGAGGTCGAGGACGCGGTCGGCGGGAACCGGCTGGTCACGGGCGACGGGTACGAGCACGACGAGGTGCGGCTGATCGGCTATCCGGCCTCGGCCGCCCGGCCCCGGCTGTGCGTCAACCGGACGACCCGGTTCACCAGTACCGATCCGGCCAGCCCCGGATCGTTCCTGCGGATCGACTGCACCGGCTACCCCGGCGGGACCAGCGGCGGCCCGTTCCTGAAGAACTTCGACCGGTTCACCAACACCGGTGACGTCATCGGGGTCATCGGGGGCTGGAAGACGGGCGGTCCCGGCCCGGACACCTCGTACAGCTCCTACTTCGGCACGGACGTCAGGAACCTGTACCAGACGGCGGTCGACGCGGCGCGATGAGCCCGTGGGCGCGCCGGGTGCGCCGCGGGTTCCCCACGGTCCGCGGGGTCGGCGGCACGCCCGGCGCGATGACGGTGTCCGCCGGGGGCAGTTCGAGCCGCCGCCGCAGGTCGGCGAGGGCCGCGTGCACGGGGCCGAGGATGACCTCGGCCCGCGGGTGGACGTTCGCCAGCGCGTGCGCGGTGGTCTCGATGGTCTCGGCGGCGTCCTCGGCCGCGGTCCGGCTCCAGCCGCCGAGGAAGGCGGCGTCGTACAGGTGACAGGCCGCGTCGGCGGCCGCGTCGGCCCGCTCGCCGACCCCGGGCGCCGCGACGGACGGCAGTTCCACGCCAGTTTCCATACCGCTCTCAACGAGGCTCCCCCGCGCGGGGGAACGCGTCGGGGCCGCGCGGCGCGCGCGGATATCCGTTGGTCAGGGAGCACCGGGGTGTGGTGGTGTGGGGCCGTTCTGCGGGTCGGCGAGGCGGAAGGGCGCGATGACGGAGCGATTGCCGTTCGGGGACGGGCTGCGGGACCGGTTGGGGCCGCCGGGGCGGGCGCAGCGGCTGGAGAGCAGCCCGCGTTCGCTGGTGTGGCGGGTCGAACTGGCCGGTGGGCCGGCCGTCATCAAGCAGCTGGTCGCCGGGCCGGGCGCGCGGGACCGGTACGCGCGGGAGGTCGCCGCCCTGCGGTTGGCCGGTCGGCGGCCCGCCGGGCCCGTGGCGCCCGTGCTGCTCGCCGCCGATCCGGTCGAGCGGGTCCTCGTACTGGAACACCTGGAGCACCTGCGGCCCGGGCCCGAGTGGATCGTGGAGTACGCGGCGGCGCTGGGCCGGCTGCACGCCTGCGGGGCCGCGCCCTGCGGAGCGGACGCGGCGGGCCTGCCGCGGTGGCGGGGACCGGGCGAGGAGGACGTCGCGGCCTTCCTCGGCTTCGCCGGGGCGCTGGGGGCGCAG
Source organism: Streptomyces sp. NPDC059917 (assembly GCF_042730635.1). Taxonomy (NCBI): domain Bacteria; kingdom Bacillati; phylum Actinomycetota; class Actinomycetes; order Kitasatosporales; family Streptomycetaceae; genus Streptomyces; species Streptomyces sp. NPDC059917. The sequence goes on along the minus strand of NZ_JBHWLC010000068.1, from coordinate 17,422 downwards.
GTGCCGGCCGGGGCGCGGGCGCAGCTGTCGGCCCTGGTGGAGCGGCTCGCCGCGGCCCCGGTGGACTCGCTGCTGCACGGCGATCCGTGTCCGGGCAACGACCTGCACACCCCGGCGGGGATCCGGTTCGTCGACTTCGAACAGGCCGCGCTGGGCAGTGGTCTGGCCGAACTGGCCTACCTGCGGATCGGGTTCCCCTCCTGCGCGTGGGTGACGGCCGCGGCGCCGCCGCTGCTGGCCCGGGCCGAGGCCGCCTACCGTGCGGTGTGGCGGGAGGAGCGGGGCGAGGACCTCCCCGACGGCCTCGCCGACGCGTGTGCGGGATGGCTGCTGCGCGGGGACGCGCTCGTCCCGCGGGCCCAGCGGGAGACCGGGGACCACCTGGCCCGGGCGGCGCGCGAGGACTGGACCTGGGGCACGGCCACGGCCCGCCAGCGGTTGGCCCACCGCCTCGGCGTGGTCACTGCGCTGGGCGCGGACCACCCGGACCTGTCGGAGCTGTCCCGCCTGGCGGCCCGGATGCGGGCCCGGATGCGGACACGCTGGCCGCACCTCCTGCCCGTCCCCTCGACCCGCCCGGACCCGGAACGGACCGCCCCGACGCCCTAAGGCGTGTCCTTCGGATCGCGTCCCCGGAGGGCAGGCCGAGGGACCGGCACGGTGTGGTCGGAGTCGTCGCCGTGCAGCACCCGCGCCGGTGTCCCGAGAGCGGTGTCTGGGAGCGGCCCCTCGCCATGCGGTCCGGCTTCCGCTCCGCCGTGGTCACCGGCTCCGTCGCGTGTTGGTCGCCCCGGGGCGGATCCTCTACAGTCACCCTCGTCTTCTACACGCTTGTAGACGGCCAGGGGTCATCCGTGCGAACCAACCTCAGGGACGGGGCAATTGAGCACCATCGGCATAGGCCAGGCAGTCGTTCTCGGCATCGTCGAAGGAGTCACCGAGTTCCTGCCGGTCTCCTCCACCGGCCATCTGAAGATCACCGAGGGGTTGATGGGGATCCCCGTCGACGACAAGGCCGTCGTCGCCTTCACCGCCGTGATCCAGGTGGGGGCCATCGCGGCGGTCCTCGTGTACTTCTTCAAGGACATCGTGCGGATCGTCTCCGCGTGGGGTCGCGGACTGGTCGACCGCGAGGAACGCCACCACCACGACTACAAGTTCGCCTGGTGGGTCATCTACGCCACCATCCCCATCGTCGTCGTCGGACTGGCCGCCAAGCCCCTGATCGAAGGACCGCTCGCCTCGCTGTGGGTGGTGGCCGGCTCCCTGATCGTCGGCAGCGGCCTGATGTGGGCCGCCGACCAGATGGGCCGCCACCGGCGCGGTGAACAGGACACGCGCCTCAAGGACGCGATGCTCGTGGGGTCGTCCCAGATCCTCGCGCTGCTCTTCCCCGGCTTCTCGCGCTCGGGCGCCACCATGTCCACCGGGCTCATCCTGGACCTCGAACGGGTCGCCGCCACCCGCCTGTCCTTCTTCCTCGGCATCCCCGCCCTGACCGGGGCCGGACTGTACGAACTCAAGGACGCGGTCGGCGCCGGGGTGGACCTCGCTCCCCTGGCCGTCGGCACCCTGGTGTCCTTCGTGGTCGCCTACGCCTCGATCGCCTGGCTGCTCAAGTTCGTCGCCAAGCACTCCTTCAACGCCTTCGTCATCTACCGGATCGCCGTCGGCGTCCTGCTCTTCGGCCTGCTCGGGACCGGTGTGCTGAGCGCCTGACGGCCGCGCCTCGGCTCAGGCGGCCGCCCACTGGATCCACAGCGGGAGCAGCAGCAGCGCCGCGACCGAACTCTTGATCACCAGGGCGGCGGAGAGGTCCACGCCGACGTCGTAGCGCTGGGCGAAGATGAAGAGGTTCTGCGGGGTGGGCATCGCGGCGATCAGCACGAGGTACTTCAACCAGTCCCCCGTGACGCCGAACAGGCCGCCGCAGACGCCCCAGGCCAGCAGCGGGAAGGCCAGGCACTTGAAGGCGATCAGCCCGATCTCCTCGCGGGTCGTGCCCCGGACGTCGAGGCCGAGACCGCCGAGGTGCAGGCCGAGGGCGAAGAGCGCGACCGGCGAGGCGCTGTCGCCGACGAAGGCGAAGCCGTCGAGCACCACCTTCGGGACGGGCAGCGAGAGCAGGTTGAGGAGGATGCCCGCGTTGCAGGCGAGCACGAGCGGCGTGGTCAGCGAGGCGACGACGGCCCGGGCGAGCCGCCCGGGCCCCGAGGCCCCGGCGACGGCCGCTCCGTCGCCGGCCGCGCCGCCCTCGGCCGCGTCGTCGGCGCGGCCCAGCTCCATGATCGAGATGACCACGAGGGACAGCACGCAGACCTGGAAGAGCAGCACCGGGAAGATGGGCGCCGCGGTGCCGAACACGGTGATGAAGACGGGCACCGCGAAATAGGCGGTGTTGACCTGGACGCCCGCCATGATCCGCAGGGCCACTCCGCGCGGCTCCCGCACCCCCCGGGCCCGGGCGGCGAGACCGACCAGCAGCACGGCGAGCGCGGCGGTGGCCGCGTAGCCCGACAGGGCGCGCCAGTTGAACAGGGCGCCGAGGTCGCTCGCGTAGATGTTGCCGAAGAGGTAGCAGGGGACGGCGAAGAGGAAGGCGTAGTCCGCGAAGGCCTTGGACGCCTCGGCGGGTACGACCTTGCGCTTGGCGAGCACCGCCCCGCAGCCGAAGGCCAGCAGGACCGGCAGCAGTTTCTCCAACGTGGCCACCGAACCCATGCCCCGACCCCTGACGCTCGCGCTGTCCCTGGTGACGTCGTCCCCCGGCGCCACCGAGACCCTATCCCCACGCAAGATCGACGAGGCACCGGCGGCGCTGCCACCGGCGTCGCGGCCGCGGGGGTTCGCCGGGGGACGGCACTACGCTGGACGGATCATGCGAAGCGAAGAGACGTCCGGACCCCCGCCCGGGCTGACCGCGGTACTGCGTACCCCGGCCAGAGCCGCGGAGCCGTTGTTCGCGCAGGCCCCCAAGCGCTGGCAGCGCCGACTGCCCTACGCCGTCCTCGTGGTCGCCGTGCTCAGCCTGCTTCCCTCGACGATCACCGTCCTCACCAACGACTACAAGGCGGGCGGCGGCTGGGCGGGCGCGCTGGGCGTGGCCCAGACCCTGCCGCTACTGCTCGCGCCGACGCGGCCGATGCTCGCGTGGGGCCTCGTGCTCGGGGCCGACACGATCGGCGCCCTCGTGCTGGTCCACGCCGACCGGATCACCGGGCAGACCTGGCCGTGGACGCCCATGGTCATCGTCGGCTACCTGTTGCTGATGGCCTGCCTGGGGCTGCGCGAGTCGATCCGGACACTGGTCGGAGTCTGGCTGGCGACCGGGGTGGTCGGGTTGCTGATCGGCTTCTTCCAGCCGGACGGGGTGACGAACACGCACGCGCTGCTCTTCGTCCTGGCCGGGGTGATGTTGGTGGTGACCGGGGCGCTGCGCGGGGTGGGCGACGCGCAGCGGCGGGTCGCGGAGCAGGAGAGCATCAGCGAGGCCGAACGGGCCGGGCGCACCCTGCTGGAGGAGCGGGCCAGGATCGCCCGCGAACTGCACGACGTGGTCGCCCACCACATGTCGGTGATCACCGTGCAGGCGGACTCCGCGCCGTACCGGCTGCCGGACATGTCCGAGGAGGTGCGCCAGGAGTTCACCGCGATCGCGGCGAGCGCCCGGGAGTCGCTGGGCGAGATGCGACGGCTGCTCGTGGTGCTGCGGGGCGACGGGGCCGACGGCGAAAGGGCCCCGCAGCCGGGGCTCGCGCGGGTGCAGCAGCTGGTGGAGGCGACCGTACGGGCGGGGCTGCCGGTGGAGCTGTCGATGACGGCGCGGGCGGCGCGCGCGGCCGAGGCCGTGCCCGCGGTGGACCTGTCGGCGTACCGGATCGTGCAGGAGGCACTGGCCAACGTGGTGCGGCACGCGCCGGGGGCGACGACCCGGGTGTCGGTGCGCCACGACGCGGGCGCCGCGGACGATGTGCTGGTGCTCGTGGTCAACGGGCGGGCCCGCAGCGCGCCGGTGCACCTGGAGGGGCCGGGCACCGGTCACGGTCTGATCGGCATGCGCGAGCGCGTACGGTTGACGGGCGGGACGCTGGACACGGGTCCGCTTCCCGACGGCGGCTTCCGGGTCGCCGCCCGCCTGCCGTTGCACCCCCCTGCCGAGGAATCCAGTTGACCATCCGCGTGATCATCGTCGACGACCAGGCCATGGTGCGGGCGGGGTTCGCCGCGCTCCTGTCGGCGCAGGCGGACATCGACGTCGTGGGCGAGGCGCCCGACGGCCGGCGCGGCATCGAAGTGGCGCGGGCCGCGCACCCCGACGTGGTGCTGATGGACGTGCGGATGCCGGAGATGGACGGGTTGACGGCGGCGCGCGCCCTGCTCGAGCCGGCGCCCGGGGTGGTGCACCGGCCGAAGGTGCTGATGCTGACCACCTTCGACATCGACGACTACGTGTACGAGGCGCTGCGCGCGGGCGCCTCCGGCTTCCTGCTCAAGGACGCGCCCCCGGCCGACCTGATCGCGGCGGTCCGGGTGGTCGCCTCGGGCGAGGCCCTGCTGGCGCCGTCGGTGACCCGACGCCTGATCGCGGACTTCGTGCAGCGGCGGCCCGCGCCCCGCAAGGATCCGGCACTGCGGCTGAACGGGCTGACCCCGCGGGAGACCGAGGTGCTGGAGCTGATCGCGCGCGGGCTGTCGAACCAGGAGATCGCCGGGCACCTGGTGCTGGCCGAGCAGACGGTCAAGACCCACATCGGGCGGGTGCTGGGCAAGTTGGACCTGCGGGACCGGGCGCAGGCCGTCATCTTCGCGTACGAGGCGGGGCTGGTGCGCCCGGGCGACGGCGCCTGACGGCCCGCCCCCGCGCGCGCGGCGGTCAGGGCCGCGGGACGGCGTCGTCGGGGAGGGCGGCGAGGACGACCCGGACGGCCCGCGCCGCATCGTCCACGTCCTGGAGCCGGCCGTCGTCGAAGCGGATCCGGTAGCCGCCGCCCTTGACCGGCATGGTCCGCGGCAGGTCCTGGCAGATGGGCGGCGCGGCCCCGCGGCTGAACGTGAGCCAGCACAGGCTCCGCCCCGGCGACAGGACCCGCAGCCTCGGCTCCGCGAAGGCGGCCCCCAGCAGATCCAGCAGCGCGGCGTCGCCCCTCTGCTCGGCCGAGGCGCGCAGCGAGCGCCAGCGCGCCGGTACCGCGTCGCCCCGCTCGTAGGCCTCGGCCAGCTCCCAGGTCCGCAGGAACGGCCACCGCGCGACGAGTTCCCGCAGGCGGTGCCCCCGCGTCCAGGAGTGCAGCGCCCCGGCGACGTCGGACAGCTCCTCGGTCCGACCGGTGGCCATGCTGACGCCGGCGGCCCAGCAGTGGACGGAGAAGGAGCGGTCGCCGATGCTCATGAGGACCTGCGCCGCGCGGTCGCCGACCGTCACCTGCGCGGCCGTGACGCGCCAGCCCGGTGCGGCCGTCAGCTCGACGGCGAGCGGGAGGCCCGCCCGATCGGCCACCTCCTGCAGGGCGTCGCGCAGCGAGCCCGATGCGAGGACCTCGGGATAGTGCGTCAGGTACGCGGGGACCGGGTCTGCCGGTGGCCGGTCCGCGGGCGGGGTGTCGGACATGCCGTCGAGTCTGCCAGGGGCGGGGGCGGTGCCTGTCGGCGGCGGGGGCGAAGGGGCCGTCCGGGGCGGCCCGTTGACGGGCTTCGTGCGCCGGGCCACCGACCACCGCCACGACCGGATCCCTCCTCCACCCCCTACCCAGGTATGACAGTGCACTTGGCTCCCTGGTGCGATGCCCGGTTCGCCACCTTCTTCCTACCTTCCTCCTCGACACGAGGAGAGGAGAAGGGGCATGCGCCGCTTCGGAAGGACGCTGGTGGCCGCCGTACTGACGGCGGCCGTCATCACGGGGACCGCCGGCTGGGCGTCCGCCGACGCGCAGCCGGCGGTCACCGGGCCGCTCCCCGGCACCGCGGCCTGGCTGGCGGCGCCGGGGCTGCCCGATCCGGGCACGGCCGCACCGGGCGCGGTGGCCCGCTTCTTCGCCGCGCTGACCCCGCAGGAGGCGCACGACCTGGTGCGCCGGCACCCGCTGGTCGTCGGCAATCTGGACGGCGTGCCCGTGGCCCTGCGGTACCGGGCGAACCGGATCTCGATCCTGGCCTCCGGTGACGGCCGCTACCTCTCCCTCGCCGGAGCCGAGCGGCAGGTCCTCGCCTTCGACCCGCGCGGGCGCGGGCAGGTCGTCGAGGTCTTCGGGGACCTGGCGCACGCGGAGCACGTGGCCGTGGTCGTGCCCGGTTCCGACAACGACGCGCGGTCGCACGACCGTCCGCGCAAGGCGTACAGCGGTCCCGCCGGGATGGCCCGCGCGCTGCGCGCCGCCAGCGGCGGCAGCACGGCCGTGGTGGCCTGGACGGGCTACACCACCCCCGTCGGGGTGGGGTTCGACGCCGCCCGCAGCCGACTCGCGGAGGCCGGCGCGACCCGCCTGACCCACTTCCTCGCGGGCCTCGACGCCGTCGGTGCGGCGCGGCCCGCGCTGTTCTGCCACAGCTACGGCTCGGTGGTCTGCGCGCTGTCCGCCCGCCGGGCGGACGCGCGGGACATCGTGGTGGTCGGCTCCCCCGGCATGCACGCGCAGAGCGCGGCGGCGCTGGGGACCCGGGCCCGGGTGTGGGCCGCCAAGGGCCCCTCCGACTGGATCGACGACGTGCCGAACGTCGAGTTCGCCGGGCTCGGGCACGGCGCCGACCCGGCGTCGGCCGCGTTCGGCGCCCGGCGGGTCCCGGCCGCCGACGTCGAGGGCCACACCGGCTACTTCGTCCCCGGGACGCAGTCCCTGGCGGCCTTCGCGGCGATCACGACGGGAGCGGCCCGATGAGCGGCGCGACCCGCACCGGCCCGTCCGTCGAGGGGCTGCGCCGCCTGGCCCGGCGCATCGATCGGGACACCCCGGCCCACCGTGACCGCGCGATCGACGCGCTGCGCGCGATCGCGCTGCTGGCCGTTCCCGCCGGGCACTGGATGCTGGGCGGTTTCACCCTGGACGGCGCGGGCGCGCTGCACAACGCGAGCCCGCTGTCCTCCTTCGCCGCGCTCGCGCCCGCCAGTTGGGTGCTCCAGATGCTCGGCATCTTCTTCCTGGTCGGCGGGTACGCCTCGGCGTCGTCCTACCACCGCCGCGCGGGCTCGACGGGGGCCTGGTTGCGGGGCCGGATCGCCCGGCTGGGCCGCCCGGTGCTCGGCGTCACCGCCGTCTGGGCGGTGCTCGCGCCGGTGCTGTACGCGGCGGGGGTGCCGGTGACGACCCTGCGGACCGGGGCGACGCTGGTGGTCCAACCCCTGTGGTTCGTGGGGGTGTACGTGGTGGTGACCGCCCTGACCCCGTACTGCGTGCGCGCGGCGCGGCGGCTCGGCGGCTGGGCCGCGGCGCCGCTGCTCGCGTCGGTGGCCGTGGTGGACTTCCTGCGCTACGGGCCGTACGCGGACGCCGTGCCCTCCTGGGTGGCCCTGGTGAACATCCTGCCGGGCTGGCTGTTCGCCTACCAGCTCGGCGTCTCCTGGGGCGAGGGCCGGATCGGGCGGCGCGGCGCCGCACTGCTGTGCGCGGGCGGCACGGCGCTCTTCGCGGTCCTGCTGCTGCTCTTCCACTACCCGGCGTCCATGGTCGGCGTACCGGGCGCGGCCCGTACCAACTCGCACCCGCCGTCGCTGCTGGTCCTGGCGCTGGCCGCGGCCCAGTGCGGGGCGGCGATCCTGGTCCGGGACCGGCTCGCGCGGTGGCTGGCGCGGCCGGCCCTGTGGGCCCCGGTGGTCGTCGTCAACCTGTCCGCGATGACCGTCCTGTGCTGGCACCAGAGCGCGATGCTGGCCGCGGCCGTGCCCGCCGCCGCCCTGGGCGGGCTCCCCGGGCTGACGACGGCCCCGGACACGGCGCTGTGGATCGTGCAGCGGCTCGCCTGGCTACCGGTGTTCGCGGCGCTGCTCGTGCTCATCGCCCGCTACGCGCGGCGCTTCGAGGCGCCGTGGGCCCGGTCGACGGCCGCGCGGCGCGCCGCGGCGGGCCTGCTGTCGGCGGGGTTCGCCGTCTTCGCCCTGGGCCTGGCCTGAGGCGTGGCGCGAGGGCGGGGTCAGGAGATCGAGGCCGCCACGATGGCCGCGACCGCGAGGTTGCAGGAGGCGGTGACCCAGACGGCCGGGTGCGGCTGCGGGTCGACCACGATCGCGCCGAGCTTGCCGGGGGTGAAGAGGTCCAGGACCAGGAAGGCCAGCCCCATCAGGACCAGGCCGAGCACGCCGAAGGCGGCGGTGTTCAGCAGCCCCTTGCCGAAGTCGTCGTAGGTGGTCCAGATCGAGGTGAAGACGATCCCGCCGACGCCGAGCAGTGCCGAGCTGAGCTGCAGGGCCGCGTTGCGGTTGCGCTCCTCCCAGATCTGCTTGCGGAGCGCACCGGGGGTCAGCACGTCCACCAGGACGATGCCGAGGATCAGCAGCACCAGGCCGAGGGCGCCGAAGGCGCTGGTACGGCCGAGTCCGTTGATGATGTCGCTCATTGAGGGGCCTGTCTCCGCGTGGGTGGAAAGGGGATGCGAGGAGCCGCGTGGGGAAGGGAAAACCTATCGCACGGCCGTCCCGGCCGGGGATGGGGAGGCACGGATGGTTCGGGAAGCGGTGCGGGTACGGGCCGCCCGGCCGGACGAGGCGGCGGCGCTCAGCGCGCTGGCGCTGCGGTCGAAGGCGCACTGGGGGTACGACGAGGAGTTCCTGGCCGCCCGTGCCCCGGAGTTGGCGATCCGGGCCGAGGAGGTCGGTTCGCGCCGGGTCGTGGTCGCCGAGGCGTCGGGGGCGTACCCGGAGCTGCTCGGCGTCGCCACGCTCGAAGGGCGCCCGCCCGTGGCCGAACTGGGGCTGCTCTTCGTGGAACCGTCGGCCATCGGCCGCGGGGTGGGGCGGCGGCTGTACCGGGACGCGGTGCGCCGGGCCCGTGAACTGGGCTGCCGGGCGCTGGTGATCGGGGCCGACCCGCACGCCGCCGGGTTCTACCGGGCGATGGGGGCCCGTCCGGCCGGTGGCGCACCGGTGGCGGGGCTGGTGCGCTTCGAGGTGCGGCTCGGCCGGGCCGCGCCCTGGGTGGCGCTCTGGAGCGGGGACCGGCCCGCCGTGCACCTCGGCAACGTGGCCGAGTACAACGCGCAGTTCGGCGACGCCTCCCTGGACCGCGAGCAGCTCGCCGCGCACCACTACGCCGCGCTCGCCGCCTTCTACGGTCCCCGCCCCGGCGCGCTGGTGCTGCCCCGGCCGGTGCCCGCCTGGTGGGTGGCGCAGGTCGCGCGGCAACTGGACTGGTCGCGGGTGGCGGTCCACGACGGGGTGGCGCCCGACCGCCGCTCGCTGTCGGCCGCGGTGGCGGCGCGGCACGCGCTCGCCGCCCGGCTGACCGGATCGGGGGCGGTACTGGTGCCGTGGGGGCAGAGCCCGGACTTCGCCCGGCTGGCCGGGGGCGGGCCGTGGCGCCCCGAGGTGCTGCGCCACGAATCGAAGGCGGCCTCGCACGCCCTGTTCACCGGGATCGTGCGGGCGGGCGGCCACCCGGACGTACTGGTCCCCCGGCAGTGGCGGCCGCGCAACCGGTGGGCCGCGGCCCGCCTGGTGGCGGCGCGGACCCGGGCCGGGCTCGCCACCGTGCTCAAGTCGGAGCACGGGGTGGGGGGTTCGGGGACGCGGGTGCTCACGCCGGAGCGCGTGCGCGCGGCGGGCGGGGCCCTGGCGGCGCTGCGCGGGCTGCCGCGCGGACCGCTGCTCGCCGAGGAGTACGCGCACGACCCGGACGCGCCGGTGCGCGACCTGACGTACGACGCGTTCGTGGACGCCGCGGGCCGTGTCCATCCGGTGGGCGCGGCGGTGATGGACGTGGTGGGCACCGCCTACCACGGGGCCACGGTCGGCCCGGGAGTGGTTCCGGACGGGGCGCGGGAGGTGCTGTCGGCCTTCGGCGGGGCGGTGGGCCGCGAGCTGGCCGCGGCGGGGTACCGGGGCTGGTTCGACGTGGACTTCGTGGGCGCCGGGCAGGGGCGCCTCGCGCCGACCGAGACGAACCTGCGGCTGACGGGTCCCTCCGCGGCCTTCGTCGTCAAGGCCCGGCTCGACGAGCTGCGCGGCGGGGACCACGTGGTACGGATCATGGACCGGGTCGAGCTGGGGGCCCGGCTGCCCGAGGCCATGGCCGGGGAGCTGTGTGCCGCGCTGGCCCGCGGCTGCGCGGAGCTCGGCGCGGTCTTCGTCCCGGCCATCCCGACCGCGGCCTTCGACCCGGCGCCCTGGCTGGGGGTGCTGGTGGCCGCGCACACCCGGGAGGCGGTGGACGCGGCCGAGGCGCTGGTGCGCGCCCGGGCGGCGGCCGTCGGGGCGATGTTCGGGGAAGCCGCTCAGGACCCGGCGGCCCCTTCGGAGCGGGGTCGGCGGGTGGCGTGGAGGGCGACGATCCCGGCGGCGATCATCAGCGGGACGTTGAAGGCGTAGACGAGGGCGGCCTGGCGGGGCCAGTCCTGCTTGGCGGCGAGCCGGTACAGGTTGTCCTGGGGCCACCAGGCGACCAGCAGGTAGGTGATCGCCAGGTGCGCGGCCGTCCCGAGGGCGCGGCCCCGCCCCCGGCCGAGCGTCCGGCGACGCCCCGCGAACAGGAAGACCACACCGAGGCCGAAGGACAGCCATTCGAAGACGTACAGGACGAAGAACAGGTGCGCGTAACCGCCGGGGACGCCGCCGAGGTCGGTCGAGCCGGGCCAGAGGACCCCGGTCAGGGAGGCGGCGAGCAGGGCGAGGGGCACGGCCGCGCAGCCGACCGCGCACGAGGGGGGCACCTCGCCGCCGGGAGCGGTGTACTTGCCCGAGCCGCGGGCGGACCGCGCGGCGCCCGGTGCCACCGGCAGCGGGAGGGCCTCGCGGTCCTCGCGGCCCGCGCGGTCGCGGGGCAGGGCGCGCAGCCGGACCACCGTGCGGGGTATCTCCTGCGGGGGCAGCGCCTCTGCCAGGTGGCGGGCGACGGCCCCGGCGTCCGGCAGCTCCTCGTCGGCGGCGTCGAAGGCCTCGGCGCGGACCGGCGGGGCGAGGTACGCGACGAGACGGCCCAGCACGGAGCCGTGGCGCTTCCCGACCGGTTTCCCGCCCGGTTTCCCGTCCGGCTCCGCGTCGAGCACCTCCCGCACCAGCGCCCCGCCGATCCGTGGATGGCCGCGCAGCAGGGACTCGATCCGGTAGGTGTCCAGGGTCCGGCGGCCCGTCACCACCCGGTCCCGCTGCCGGCCGGCGAATTCCAGCAGCCCGTCCTCGCGAAGGCGGGCGAGGTCCCCGGTGGCGACGGCCCCGCCGCCGTCCGGCGGGGTGAGCCGGACCTCGCCGCCCACCAGCTCCACCCGGCAGCCGGGAAAGGGGACGCCGAGCAGGCTGAGCCCCTCGGGCCCGGCCACCGGCCGCGCCAGCATGGGGAGCTCGAACCACGTGCCGACCCCCGCGGTCTCGGCCGGGCCGTAGACATTGACCAGGCGGGCGCCCGGGCGCAACGCGGCGTGCAGGGAGGTTTGTTCGTCGAGGTAGAGCCGGTCTCCGGTGACCGTGACCAGGCGGACGGACCAGGTGTCGGGGTCGGACCCGCGGCCCGGGCCCGGCGCGCCGTCCCCGGCGGTGAACAACCGCTGCGCGGACCCGGGGTCGGTGTGGACGACGGAGACCCGCTCGTCGCGGATCAGGCGGCGCAGCTCCTCGGGGCTCGCGGACGAGCGGTCCGGCAGCACCAGGGCTCCACCGGAACACAGCGCCCGGGTCCACCCGGTGGCGAATCCGCCGAGGTCGGGGCGGGCGGTGATCAGGTGTCGGTCCTCGGGGGTGAACCCGGCGACCTCGGCCCAGCCGTCGTGGGCGGCCAGCAGCCGGGCGTGGTCGATCCGCACCGCGCGCGCCGACGCATCCCCGGTCGGGACGAACGCGGCCGGGTCACCGCCCGCGGGGTCGCCCGCCCCGTCCGTCACCACCGGCCGAGCGGCGATCCGCGGCGCCTCGGTGTCGAGGCAGACGACCCGATGGCCGCCGCCCCCGTCGAGGAAGGCCAACCGCGCGCGGCGCGTGAGCAGGAGGGCGGGCGGGTCCTGCGCCAGCCGGCGCCGCGCCGCGGCGGGCTCGTCCGGATCGAGGAGGACGTAGGCGCCGCCCGCCTTGAGCACGGCGAGCAGCGCGGTCACGGCCTCCGGCCGGTCCGCGGTGGCGATGGCCACGGTGTTCCCGGGCTCCAGGCCGACGGCGAGCAGATGGGCCGCGAGGCGGCCGGAAGCGCGGTCCAGTTCCCCGTAGTCGAGGACGACCGCGCCGCTGACGACGGCGGGCGCTCCGGGGGCCCGTCCCGCCCATCGACGGAAGTGGTGGAGCACGCTCGCGGCGGGATCCGGATTCATGTCCCGATGATGCCACCGGGCACCGACAGCCCACGGGGGTACGCGGGAACGGCTCTCCACCGGTCGTTGACCTCAAGTTCGGTTGAGGTCCTAGAGTTCCTCGCATGTCTATGGAAATGACCGCCTGGTCCTCGCTGCACAACGCGCTCAACGCCCAGCAGGAGCGCCGGGTGCCCACCCGCGAGAGTCTGCGGCGGGTGGTCGCCTTCGCCCGGCCGCACCGTCGCGGGCTGCTGCTCTTCCTGGTGCTGAGCATCGTCACGGCCCTGCTCGCGGTGGCCACCCCGGTGCTCGCCAGCCGGGTCGTCGAGGCCATCGTCGGCGGCCGGGAGAGCGGTACGGTCACCGGGCTCGCCCTGCTCATCGCCGCCATCGCGGTGGTGGAGGCGGGCCTCGGCCTGTTCACCCGGAAGTTGTCGGCCACCCTCGGCGAGGGCCTGATCCTCGACCTGCGCACGGCGGTCTTCGACCACGTGCAGCGGATGCCGGTCGCCTTCTTCACCCGCACGCGGACCGGGGCCCTGGTCAGCCGCCTCAACAACGACGTCATCGGCGCGCAGCGGGCGTTCAGCAACACCCTCTCCGGGGTGGTCGGCAACACCGTGACCCTGCTGCTGACCTTGGCCGTCATGCTCAGCATCTCCTGGCAGATCACCCTGCTCGCGCTGGTGTTGCTGCCGCTCTTCGTGATCCCGGCGCGGCGCACGGGCGCCCGGATGGCGCGGATGCAGCGCGAGGCCTCCGCCCTGAACGCCTCGATGGGCACCCAGATGACGGAGCGGTTCTCCGCGCCCGGAGCCACCCTCGTCAAGCTCTTCGGGCGGCCCGCGGACGAGTCGGCCGAGTTCGCGGCCCGGGCGGCGCGGGTGCGCGACATCGGGATCCGTACCGCGGTCGCCCAGTCCGCCTTCATCACCGCCCTCACCCTGGTTTCGGCGCTGGCGCTGGCCCTGGTCTACGGGCTCGGCGGGTACTACGCGCTGCGCGGCACCCTGAACGCCGGTTCCGTGGTGGCGCTGGCCCTGCTGCTGACCCGGCTGTACGCGCCGCTGACCGCGCTCGCCGGGGCGCGGGTCGAGGTGATGAGCGCGCTGGTCAGCTTCGAGCGGGTCTTCGAGATCCTCGACCTCGAACCGCTGATCGCGGAGAAGCCGGACGCCCGGGAGGTGCCGCCGGGCCCGGTGACGGTGGAGTTCGACGGGGTCTCCTTCGGCTACCCGTCCGCCGACAAGGTCTCGCTCGCCTCCCTGGAGGAGGTGGCGACCCTGGACACCCGGGGCGGCACCCAGGTGCTGCACGACGTCTCCTTCCGCGCCGAGGCGGGCCGGATGATCGCCCTGGTGGGCTCGTCCGGCGCCGGGAAGTCCACCATCGCGCAGCTGCTGCCGCGGCTGTACGACGCCGACGCGGGCGCGGTCCGGCTCAACGGGGTCGACGTGCGCGACCTGAGCGCCGACTCGATCCGCGACACCCTCGGCATGGTCACCCAGGACGGGCACCTCTTCCACGAATCGGTGCGGGCGAACCTGCTGTTGGCCCGGCCGCAGGCCACCGAGGAGGAGGTCTGGGAGGCGCTGCGCCGCTCGCGGCTGGACGGGCTGGTCGCCTCCCTGCCGGACGGCCTGGACACCGTGGTCGGCGAGCGCGGCTACCGGCTCTCCGGCGGCGAGCGCCAACGCCTGACCATCGCGCGGCTGTTGCTGGCCCGCCAGCGGGTGGTGATCCTCGACGAGGCCACGGCGCACCTGGACTCCACCTCGGAGGCGGCCGTGCAGGAGGCGCTGGGCGAGGCGCTCGCGGGGCGGACGGCGGTGGTGATCGCGCACCGGTTGTCCACCGTGCAGGCGGCGGACCAGATCCTGGTCGTCGAGGAGGGCCGGATCGTGGAACGCGGCACCCATGCCGAGCTGTTGGCCGTGGGCGGGCGGTACGAGGAGCTGTACCGGACCCAGTTCGCCGCGGCGGCCGACGGCGCGGGCGAGCCGGTCAAGGGGGCCTGACGCCGCGAGGCCCCACCGGAGATCCGGCCCGCGCGCCCGACCCCGCACGCCGGGGCCGGGCCCGCCGTCATCCCTCGGTCGGCAACCCCGCCGCCACCAGCAGCTGGTGTTCCGCGGGGCCGCCGATCAGCCCCACGGGCGGTTCGTCCAGCCAGGCGTGGGGCGAGAGCCACCACGTCGCGGCGCCCCACGGGTCGTGGTCCGCGTCCAGCAGCCGGTTCACCTCGCGCACCACGGCGACGGGCTGCCCGTCGGCGGCGAACTGGAAGACCGGCAGCCGGACCGAGCCGCCCGCAGCCCGCAGCCGGATGAGGCCCGGCGCGTAGGGGTCGCAGCCGCCCTCCAGCGCCTCCGCGTCGCCGATGGCCGGCTCGGCGAGCAGCCGGTCGCGCAGCTCGCCCAGTACCGGACCGACCATGCGGTGCCCGTCGAGGACGAGGACGGCCAGGTCGTCCGCGATGAAGCCGCGATGTCCGGCGCTCGAAGCGGAGGCGGCCGGGGCCAGTCGGCTCTCGCCGGGGAAGCGGTCCGGCAGCTGCTCGCCCAGCAGCCGGGCGGCCAGCAGGGCGGCGCGTTCGGCCACTTCGCCACTGGCCAGGCGTAACGAAGCCAGGAGCAGGGCGAGTTGGCGCAACGCCACGGGTGCCATGCGGGGATGGAGATCGTCCCACTCGGCAGCGGCGACGGCCAGCCGCGTATAGGGGTTCGTCACGTGGGCATCCGTTCACTGATCGTTGGTCGCGGACCGGAGCGGGGGGAGCCACCGGGTCGCGCGGTCGGACGGTCCGGGCGGTCCGCCGCGCTTCCCGCACGGGCCGGGCCCCACGATCGGGCGGCACGGCGAGCGCCTTGGCGGAAGGATCGCACCGCACGCGCACCCGGACAAGGCGCACGCGCGCGGGGTCCGGCGCCGTGGCCGGGAACGATTGTTCGGGCCGGGAAGCGCCGGTCGCCGGGCCCGGCGGATCCCCCGCGGCTCCGGCTCAGGTCTCGCGCGGGTGCGGTCGGGCCCGCAGGGACTGGCCGTGCCGGACGCCTTCCAGGAAGGCGTCCTCGTAGGCCCGGTCGCCCAGGGCGCCGCGCGCGGTGCGCTCGTACTCCTCGCGCACGGCCTTGAGCTCGGGCGTGCCGCGCTGCGGGTGGCCGACCGCCTGCCAGTAGGCGTGGCCGGTGCCGTAGGCCCGGGCGGCGCCGAGGCCGTCGCCCTGGGCCGCGCGGGCGGCGGCGAGCAGGTCCAGGCCGAGCGCGGTGCCGAAGCTGTCGCCCAGTTCGCGTTTGCTCTCCAGCATCGCGCGGGCGTGCTCGGCCGATTCGTCCGGACGGCTCTCCAGCAGGCAGATCAGGGAGAGTTGGTAGTCGGCGTAGGCCCGGGTCCAGTACTCCTCCCGGGCGGCGCAACCGGCGCGCAGCACTTCCGCCTCGGCGCGGGCATCGGTGAACAGGCCCATGCCGGTGAGGGCGAAGACGCGTACGAGGTGGCAGCGCAGCCGGGCCGGGGAGTCGAAGGGGGTGCCGGGGGCCGCGCCGAGGGCGTTCTCGGCGACGATGCGCGCCGCGAGCGGCCGACCGTCCATGAGGTGGCTCAGACCCAGCAGGTACGCGGCGTCCAGGGCCAGGCGCGGATCACCGTCCGGATCCCCCTCCGGGGCGCCGTGGAGGTCGCCCGGCGCCATGGCCAGGGCTTCGCAGCCGACGGCGAGTTGGTGCGCGGCCTCCTTCTCCCCCTGGAGCAGCAGGGTGACCCCGAGGGCCCACAGGGCGCGCACCCGCACCGCACGGCTGACCACTTCGGGGCGCGCGGCGGCCAGGGCGCGCTCCAGATAGGCGCGGGCGGCGTGCAGGTATCCGCAGCAGGCCCAGAAGAAGCCGACCCGACCCGCCAGGTCCAGGGCCCGGGCCGGATCGGCGACCAGGCAGTGGTCCAGGGCCGCGCAGACGTCCCCGTGCGCCGCGCCGACCCGCCGGTATCCGGCGCGCTGGCCGGGTCCGAGCCAGTCCCGCTCGGCCCGGCGCACCAGGGCGAGGAAGTGGACGGCGTGCCGGGTCCGCAGGACGTCCTGTTCGCCGACCTCCTCCAGCCACATCGCGCCGTACTCGCGGATCGCGTCGAGCATCCGGTACGAGCCGTCGGCGCCGCGCCGTACGACGGACTTGGCGACCAGTGCGGCGAGCAGCGCGGGTACGTCCGCCTCGGTGAGCGGGGCGGCGGAGCAGACGGCGCGGGCCGCCGCCTCGTCGAAGGGCCCGCCGAAGACGGACAGCCGCAGCCAGAGCAGGCGTTCGCGCGGCTCGCACCACTCGTGGCTCCAGCCGATGGCCGTGCGCAGCGCGCGGTGGCGCGGCGGCTGGACGGGGCGGCCGGTGGCCAGGGCGCCGATCCGGCGGGCCAGCCGGTCGGCGAGTTCCTCGACGGTGTGGTCGGTCAGCTGGGCCGCGGCGAGCTCCAGCGCGAGGGGGACCCCCTGGAGGCGCACGCAGATGGACCGGGCGGCGGCGAGCCGCCCCTCGGACCAGGGGGTGGCGGCGGCCCGGGGCGCGGCCTCGGCGGCCCGGGCCCGGAAGAGGGCGAGCGCGTCCTCGGCCCCCGCGGCGTACGGGAGCGGGCCGATCTCCATGACGTGTTCGGCGGGCAGCCCGAGCGGCTGTCGGCTGGTGAGCAGCAGCACGAAGTGCGGTGCGGCGGCGAGGAATTCGCGGGCGAGGGTGCGCACGGCGGGCACCAGGTGTTCGCAGCAGTCGAGCACGAGCAGCAGGCGGCGCTCGCCGATCCACTCGCCGACGGCGTCGACGAGGGAGCGGGAGGTGTGGTCGGCGAGGCCGAGCGCGTCGGCGACGGCGTCGGCGAGCAGCAGCGCGTCGGCGACGGGGGACAGATCGGCCCAGTGGACCCCGTCGGGGAAGTCCTCCGCCGCGCCGCCGTCCACCGCGGCGGTGGGCGACCGGCCGGGCGGGGCGGCGGGTCGCCCGGCCCGCCGACGGCCGCGGCG
>NZ_JBHWLC010000067.1:0-43360 GCF_042730635.1 Streptomyces sp. NPDC059917 | reverse complement strand
GTTTTTTTTTTTTAATACTCGCCCCCCCCCCCCCCCGGCCCCCCCCCCCTGGGCGCCTCCCCCGCCCCCGGCCGCCCCCCCCGGGGGCCCCCGCGGCCGGTTTTTCGTTTCCGAGCCGGTCTTTCTTCCGATTTCCCGCCGAGGAGTACCGCCGTGCCCGAGGGGCATACGATCCACCGCCTCGCCCAGGACCACGCCGAGCGCTTCGCCGGTCGGGCCCTGCGCGTCAGCAGCCCCCAGGGCCGCTTCGCCGAGAGCGCGGCCCTGCTGGACGGCCGGGAGCTCGACACCGCCGAGGCCCACGGCAAGCACCTCTTCCTCGGCTTCGACGGCCCCGCCGGGGACTGGGTCCACATCCACCTCGGCCTCTTCGGCAAGTACGGCTTCGGCCCTGTCCCCGCCCCGCCCGCCACCGACACCGTGCGCCTGCGCCTGGTCGGCCACGAGCAGTACGCCGACCTGCGCGGCCCCACCACCTGCGCGCTGATCACCGGCGCCGAGAAGCACGCGATACACGAGCGCCTCGGCCCCGACCCGCTGCGCCCCGCCGACGACCCCGACCGGGCCTGGGCGCGGATCTCCCGCTCCCGCACCACGATCGCCGCCCTCCTCATGGACCAGAAGGTCGTGGCCGGCGTCGGCAACGTCTACCGCGCCGAGGTCCTCTTCCGGCACGGCATCGACCCCTACCGGCCCGGCCGGGACCTGACGCGCACCGAATGGGACGCGATCTGGAGCGACCTGGCCGCCCTGATGCGCGAGGGCGTCCGGCTGAACCGCATCGACACCGTCCGCCCGGAGCACACCCCCGAGGCCATGGGCCGCCCGCCGCGCGTGGACGACCACGGCGGCGAGGTCTACGTCTACCGGCGCGCCCACCTGCCCTGCCTGTTGTGCGGGGGCGAGATCCGCACCGCCGACCTCGCCGCCCGCAACCTCTTCTGGTGCCCGGGCTGCCAGCCGGGCTGAGGGGGCTGTCTCAGCCCCGCCCGGGGGCACCTCCCACTAGAAGCCGTGCGGCAGCCACGGCGCCAGGTCCGAGGCGAAGGCCCGCGAGGCCTCCGCCAGGGCGCCCGCCCGCAGCTCGGTGACCCGGCCCGCGCCCGCCAGCGACGTCAGCGTGACCCCGCCCAGGTAGGCCGAGCCCAGCTCGGCCACCGACAGGGCCAGCTCCGCCGGATCCGCGGTCCGCACGCAGCTCGCCCCCTTCGCGTCCCCGGTCAGCCGCCAGCGCCCCGCGTTCCAGGGGCAGAAGGCGTCCTCCACCTCCAGGACCACGTCCAGCGGCGCCCCGTACGTCCGGGCCTCCAGCGCCGCCCCGAGGTCCACCAGCCGCACGTGCATCGCGTCGCGGGTGCGCGGCTTCGCCCGGCGCACGTCACTGACCAGGTGCAGCAGCGGATCATCCACCGGCCGCTTGGTCGCCCGTACCGTCCAGGTCAGGTCGATCCCGAAGACGTACGCCCACAGCGCGCCGTACGCCGCCGGGTCCAGCGCGTCGAGGTCCTGGACCTCGACCACACCGGCCGAACCGCTCAGCTCCCACTCCGGACGCACCCGGTAGCGGGCGTAGCCCACCACCTTCCCGTCCGTCCCCCGCTCCGCCAGCACGCACTTCAGCGGGGACCGCCCCGAGCGCCCCGACGGCGGGTCGAGCAGCGCCTGGCGCTCCCAGCCCGGCTGCCGGGCCGTCATCCCGGGCCGCCGCGGCACCAGCTCCGCGTACACCGCCTCGCACGCGGCCAGCCCCCGCTCCGGATCCACCAGTCGCATCCGGACGTCGTCCGCTCCCGGCGGCAGCCGGAGCCCGACCCGGCTCGTATCGATGTCCACGGCCAGCGAGTACACCCCGGTGCCGTAGCCGAAGCGCCCGTAGATGGCCGGATCCGACGCCGTCAGCACGGCGACCGGTTCGCCACCCGCACGGACGTCGTCGAGTTGCCGCCGCATGAGGGCGGTCAGCAGCCCCCGGCGCCGGTGCGTCGGCGTCACGCCGACCATGGTCACGCCCGCCGCGGGCACCAGCGCCCCGCCGGGCACCGTCACCCGGAAGGTGAAGGCACCGGCCGAGGCCACGCAGGTACCGTCGTCCCACACCCCCAGTGAGCGCTCGACCTCGGTCAGTGACCTGTACAGTTCACGCTCTTCCTCCGCTTCCGGCACGCCCCCGAACGCCAGTTCCAGGTGGTCGTACCAGCCGTCCCATTCTTCGGGTCGCAATACCCGTGTCTCATGAGCCATAGGGCCATGCCTACCAGGGCGATCCATCCCGGTCGACCCGATTTGGTCCTGAAATCAGCGTGCGGTCGGGGGGTACCCCTGCGCGCTCACAGTCAGGATGGATAGGGTCCCGAAGCAATGGGCGGAGCACGGATGGAGACCCTGACGGCACGGCTGCGGAAGAGTTCGCACCGGGTCCGCACGGCCCTGCGCAAATCGGCCGTGGACTACTTCCGGGGCGACGCCTCGGACTGGCTCGCCTTCGGCGGCCTGATCCTGACCGTACCCGCGATCACCTGGGGCACGCTGCTCCTGCCCGTCTGGTTCTCCCCGTCGGCCCTCGTCCTGCCCATCGTCGCGGGCGGCCTGCTGCTGCGCCCCGCCAGCCTGCTCGCCCTCTACGCCGCCTCCGCGACCGCGCTGATCGTCGAGGCCCTGGTCCTCGGCCCCTACACCGAAGGGCCCGCCCGGGTCACCCCCGGCACCATCCTCGTCGTCGCCGCCTGCGGCTTCTTCGGCCTGGTCATCGCCCAGTTCCGCAGCCGCGTCGGCGTGCCCTGGAGACGCGGCGGCACCATGCTCTTCGACCTGCGCGAACGCATCCGGGTCCAGAGCAAGCTGCCCGACCTGCCGCGCGGCTGGCACCGCGAGATGGCCCTGCGCCCGGCGGGCGGCCAGTCCTTCTCCGGCGACTTCGTCGTGGCGGCCCGCACCAACGGCGGCCGCACCCTCGAAGTCGTCCTCACCGACGTCTCCGGCAAGGGCATGGACGCGGGCTCCCGCGCCCTGCTCCTCTCCGGCGCCTTCGGCGGACTGCTCGGCTCGCTGCCCCCGCCCGACTTCCTGCCCGCCGCCAACGGCTACCTGCTGCGCCAGGACTGGGACGAGGGCTTCGCCACCTCCATCCACCTCGTCCTCGACCTGGAGACCGGGGACTACGACCTGCTCTCGGCCGGTCACCTGCCCGCCCTCCAACTGTCCGCGGGCACCGGCCGCTGGCAGGAGAAGAGCGGCGAGGGACCGCTCCTCGGCGTCTACGACGGGGCCGACTTCGTGGCCGCCCACGGCAACCTCCAGCGCGGCGACGTCCTGATGCTCTTCACCGACGGACTCGTCGAGACCGCCGACCGGGACATCAGCGAGGGCATCGACCGGCTCACCGGCGAAGCCGACCGCTACGTCGCCTCCGGCTGGGAGGGCGCGACCTGGCACCTGATCGAGAAGGTCGCCAAGGACGTCAACGACGACCGCGCCCTGCTGCTCATCCGACGCTCCCTCTGACCCCCGGCGGCGGCCCCGTGGTGGGGTTTGCCCCACCCCCGACCGGCCCGTTCCCACCATGGCCGGGGCCCCCGCCCGATCCGTAGCGTCGAGGTCACGAGCAGGACGGCAGACGCGGAAGGCGGCACATCATGGGGTTCGGGCGCGGCAAGCGGCAAAGAGAACGGCAGCTGCGCGGCAGCGGGCCCGCCGGACGCGGCGGAAACGACGGGTGGGACGTGTCCGACGCGGGCCCCGGCCCCGGGCCGTACGCCGCCACCGCGGCCGCCGCCGTCCAGCTGAGCGACGTACGCCGGTCCTACGGGCGCGGCGCGACCGCCGTCCAGGCCCTGCGCGGCATCGACCTCACGCTCCCGCGCGGCAGCTTCACCGCCGTCATGGGCCCCTCCGGCTCCGGCAAGTCCACCTTCCTGCAGTGCGCCGCCGGACTGGACCACCCCAGCTCCGGCTCCGTCCGCCTCGGCGGCACCGAGATCACCGGCATGAACGAGAACCAGCTCACCGAGCTGCGCCGCAGCCGCCTCGGCTTCATCTTCCAGGCCTTCAACCTGCTGCCCTCGCTCACCGTCGAGCAGAACGTCCTGCTCCCGCTGCGCCTCGCGGGCGGCCGGGCCGCATCCGGCGGCGCCGCCCGCGCCGCCACCCTCCTCGCCCAGGTCGGCCTGGAGGGCAAGGGCCACCGCCGCCCCGGCGAACTCTCCGGCGGCCAGCAGCAGCGCGTGGCCATCGCCCGGGCCCTGGTCACCCGCCCCGACGTGATCTTCGCCGACGAGCCCACCGGCGCCCTGGACACCACCACCGCGGCCGAGGTCCTCGCGCTGCTGCGGGGCGCGGTGGACAGCCTCGGCGCGACCGTGGTCATGGTCACCCACGACCCGGCCGCCGCCGCCCACGCCGACCAGGTGCTCTTCCTCGCCGACGGCCTGATAGCGGACCGGCTGCCGCGCAGCCCCGCCCCGGTCGTCGCCGCCCGGATGGCCGCGCTCACCGCTCGCGGGGCCGCCCGCCCCAGCGCCGCCGCGTACGCGGGAGCAGCTGCCTGATGTTCCGTCCGTCCCGTTCCAACGGCCTCGCGCGGGCCGCCGTGCGCGCCCGCCCCGCCGCCTTCGTGGGCACTTTCCTCGCCCTCCTGATGACCGTCGCCATCGTCTCCGCCTGCGGCATCCTGCTGGAGACCGGCCTGCGCGCCGCCGTCCCGCCCACCCGGTACGCGGGCGCCCCCGTCGTCATCGCCGCCGACCAGCAGGTCCGCATGACCGCCGGACGCGGGGAGGACGCCGAACAGCTCGCCGTCCCGGTCCCGGAAGCGGCCCGGGTGGACGCCGGGCTGCTGGCGGAGCTCGCGCCGCTGGGTCGGGCCGTGCCCGACGTGTCCTTCCCCGTACGCTCCGACGCCGGGCCGATGACCGCGTCCGGCTGGGGCTCCGCGGCCTTCACCGGCACCCGGCTCGGCACCGGCCGCGCCCCCGGCCCCGGCGAGGTCGTCCTCGGCGGCCCGGCCACCGGCGGCGCCGAGCGGATCACCCTCGACACCCCGGCGGGGAAGCGGGAATTCCGGGTGTCCGGGCGTACGGACGCCCCCGGCGCCTGGTTCGCCGACGACCAGGCCCGCGCCCTCTCCGGCCACCCCGGGGCCCTGGACGCCATCGCGCTCCTGCCCGCGCCCGGCGCCGACCCCGCGGCCGTGGCCGAGCGGGCCCGCGCCGCCGTCGGCGCCCGGGCCCACGTCCTGACCGGCGACGACCGCGTCCTGGACGCCCGCCTCGCCGGCGCCAAGGAACTGCTGATCGCCCTCGGCGCCTCCTTCGGCGGCACCGCGACCTTGGTCGCCGTCTTCACCGCCGCCGCGGCCATCGCGCTCTGCGTCGGCCAACGCTCCCGCGAGTACGCCCTGCTGCGCGCCGTCGGCGCCACCCCGCGCCAGATCCGCCGCTCCGTCGCCACCGAGGCGCTCCTCGTCGCCCCCCTCGCCGGCGTCCTGGGCTGCCTGCCCGGCATCGCGCTGGCGCACTGGTGGTTCGGGCAGCTCCAGGACAAGGGCGCGATCCCGGCCCCCGTCGAGCTCGCCGTCTCCTGGATCCCGCTGGTCAGCGCCATCGGCACCGGCCTCGTCACCGCCCTCCTCGCCGGCTGGGCCGCCGCCCGCCGCCCCGCCCGCATCCGGCCCGGCGCCGCCCTCGCCGAAGCCGCCGTGGAACGCCTGCGCCCCGGCTGGATCCGCACCGCGTTCGGCATCGCCGCCGTCGCGGGCGGATTCACCTGCGCGGGCCTGGCCTCCGGCGGCTCCGTGAGCGCAGCGGCCGCCGCCGGACCCGGCGTCGTCATGCTCTTCATGCTCGCCGTGGCCCTGCTCGGACCGCTGATCGCCCGCGGCTGCGCCACGGTCCTCGGCCTCCCGCTGCGCGCCACCGGCCCGGCCGGGGCCCTCGCCGCCGCCAACTCCCGCACCAACGCCCGGAGGCTGGCCTCCGCCCTCACCCCCATCGTGCTGGCCGTCGCCTTCTCCTCCACCCTGGTCTTCCTCCAGACCAGCGCGGACCGGGCCACCGGCCACCAGCAGGCCGCGGGACTCCTGGCCGACCACATCGTCAGCGCACCGGCCGGATCCGGCCTCCCCTCCGACGCCGCGGCCCGCGCGGCCGCCCTCCCCGGCGTCAGCGCGGCCGTCCCCGTCAGCCGCACCTCCGTCCTCGTGCCCGTCGGCTCCGGCAGCGGCGCCCAACTGCGCAGCGCCTCCGCCCAGGTCACCGGCGGCGACCTCACCCCCGTACAGGACCTCGGCGTGCGCGCGGGCTCCCTCGGCGCGCTCCGCGCCGGCACCGTCGCCGTCGACCGGAGCCTCGCCGAAGCCGTCGGGGTGCGCCCGGGCGACCGGATGGAGCTGCGGCTGCCCGACGGCGTCCGGGCCGCCCCCGAGGTCGTCGCCGTCTACGAACGGGGCCTCGGCTTCGGCGAGATCACCCTCCCCGCCGCCGACCTCGCCGCGCACCGCACCGCACCCGCAGCCACCGAACTCCTCGTCCGCGGCGCCTCGCCCGGCCTCGCGGACCTCGGCGGCACGCTCACCGACAAGAGCGGCTGGGCCACCGCCCAGGACACGGACCGGCAGCTGAACGCCTGGGCCAACACCGTCATGGCGGCCGTACTCGGCGGCTTCGCGGCCCTCGCCGCCGCCAACACCCTCGCCATGACCGTCCTGGACCGGCGCCGCGAGCTGACCCTGCTGCGCCTCGTCGGCTCCACCCGCCGCCAGGTGCTCCGCATGATCCGCTGGGAGGCCCTCCTGGTCGCCGGCGCGGGCCTGACCCTCGGCTCCGCCATCGCCGCCGCCACCCTGATCCCGATGACGAAGGCCCTCACTGGCGAGGCCCCCTACGTCCCGCCGCTGGTCTACGGCTCCTTCGCCGCCGGAGCCCTCCTCCTCGCCCTCCTGGCCACGTCCCTCCCGGCCCGCCATGCCCTGCGGAGGACGGCCTAGTCGAAGCGGATGTGGCGCACGCCGACGAGCGTGCGCCGCAGCCGTGCGCGCAACGGGCCGTCGGTGTTCGGGGTCAGCGCCAGGCCCGCGCTCGAGGCGATCCGGTCCGCGACCCCGGACACCGGCAGCCGGTCCGTCCACAGGTGCTCCGCGAACTCCGGTGCGCGCAGGGCCTCCAGGGCTCCGTCGAGGCGGGAGACGGCGAAGCTCTCGCGCTTCAACCCGCGGCCGAGGCCGCGTTCGCGCAGCCGCCGCAGGACCGTCGCGCGGTCGGCCAGGAGGGCGAAGTGCCGTACGTCGTGGCCGCGTTCGCGCAGCAGGCCGACCGTCTCGGCGAAGTAGCGCGGCTCGGTGACGGTCATCGGGACCAGCACCGTCCCCGGCTGCCGGCCCGCGGCCAGGTCCAGCACCTCGAAGACGCCCCGGCGCCAGGCGGGCAGGTCCTGGAAGTCCCCGCGGAGCGCGGGCGGCAGCGTGCGGTGCAACCCGAAGCCGATGTGCTCGGGATCGCACAGCACGCTGCCGGGCAACCGGTGCAGCAGTTCGTGCGCCGTCTGCGTCTTCCCGCCGCCGAAGGGGCCGTTCAGCCAGACGATCACGGCGCGGTCCGCGCGCCCTGCCACGGGCCGATGCCCAGCTTCCCGGTGGTCCCGAGGTCGAGGGGCTCCACGAGCTTCAGCCGGAGCGCGGGGGCGCCCGGCCGCGGCACCACCTCGACGTAGCGCCCGTCGACCGTGGTCCCGTCGGTGACCGTGTTCCGCCAGAGCAGCGGGAAGCTCGCGGCCTCCCCGGGCATGAGGACCACGGGCTGCGGGGGCTGGTCCATGCCGGTCACGCCGGTGGTGATCCCGGCGGAACCGTGCACCACCGAGACCTCTGCCTGCCGGGCGTCCGCGTCGAGCACCCGTACCTCCGGGAAGCCCTCCAAGCGGTACGGCGCGGCGGCGCAGTTGACCAGCTCCAGCCGCCCGACCCGCAACCCCATCGCGGCGTCGCCCTGCCCCTCGACGATCCGGACACCGCCCTCCGGGCAGGCCTGCGCCTCCACCCGCGGCGCCCGCCCGGTCGCCCCGGGCGCCGCCGCCGGAGCCGGCGGCGTCTCACACCCGACGAGCCCTCCCGCCAACAGGGCGGCAACAACAACCGCCCGCCCCGACCGAGCCTTCCCCACCAAACGCTCCACCATCCCGCGACCCTACGCCGCACCGACCACCCACCCCGCACCAATCCCGCCGATAGGCGCACGACCGCGGCACCAACCCAGCCCCGCCGACGTTTGAGGCGCCCCCGGTGGGCCGATGTCCTCGGCGTCGGGTCGAGTCCCGCACCCCTTCCAGCCTCGCCGGCGTTTGAGGCGCCCGCGGAGGGTCGATGTCCTCGGTGTCGGGTCCAGTCCCGCACCTATTCCAGCCTCGCCGGCGTTTGAGGCGCCCCCGGAGGGCATACGACCTCAGCGTCGGCTCCAGGCCCGCGCCACCCCAGAGGCGCCCCCGGAGGGCCCACAGACCGCGCCCCCCCGGGAGCCCCCGGCCACTTGCCGGCGATTGGACCGGTGCCCCCACCACCGACCGACCTAGCGTGCCCCCATGGACCCCACGCTCGCCGCAGACCTGGCCGACCTCCCGGCCCTGCTCGCCGCCACCCACCGTACGGCCGCCACCACCCTGGCCACCCTGGCCGAGCGTCCCGTCGTACCGCCGCCCCCGAACCCCGCCCCCGCCACCGCCACCGCCACCCCCACCCCCCTCCCCAACCTCGGCACCGGCCTGGCCGACACCCTCACCGCCTTCCAGGAACGCTGGGCCCCCCGCTTCTCCGCCTCCGCCGGCCCCCGCTACCTCGGCTTCGTCACCGGCGGCGCCACCCCCGCCGCCCTGGCCGGGGACTGGCTGACCGCCACCCACGACCAGAACTCCAACTCCGCCCTCGACCCCGCCGGCCAGGACCTGGAGCGCGAGACCACCACCTGGCTGCGCGACCTCTTCGGCCTCACCGACGCCCACACCGGCACCTTCGTCAGCGGCGCCACCATGTCCAACACCACCGGCCTCGCCATCGCCCGCGAGTGGCTCGGCGAGCGCGCCGGCGTCTCCCCGGCCGAAGACGGCGCCGCCGCCCTCGGCCCCGTCCGGGTCCTCTCCGGCGCCCCGCACTCCTCCATCGCCAAGGCCCTCGCCGTCCTCGGCCTCGGCCGCTCGGCCCTGGTGACCGTGCCGACCCTGCCCGGCCGCGAAGCCGTGGACCCGGCCGCCCTGGAGCGCGCCCTCGCCGACGCCCCCGGCCCCTGCGTGGTCGTCGCCAACGCCGGCACCGTCAACACCGTCGACTTCGACGACCTCCGCGCCGTCGCCGCACTGCGCGAACGCCACGACTTCTGGCTGCACACCGACGCCGCGTTCGGCGCCTTCGCCGCCCTCTCGCCGGAGCACGCCCACCTCACGGACGGGCTCGACGCCGCCGACTCCGTCACCGTCGACCTCCACAAGTGGCTCAACGTCCCCTACGACAGCGCCGTCCTGTTCACCCGCCGCCGCGACCTCCAGGCCCGCGTCTTCCAGAACGCCGCCGCCTACCTCGGCCCGCTCGGGGACGAGCCCGACCTCGTCCACCTCACCCCCGAGAACTCCCACCGACTGCGCGCCCTGGCGGCCTGGTTCACGCTGCGCGCGTACGGTCGCCAGGGCCACCGGGAGATCGTCGAACGGGACATCTCCTGCGCCCGGGAGCTGGGCGCGGAACTCGACGCCGACCCGGCCTTCACCCTGCTCGCACCGGTCCGGCTGAACGTCGTCTGCTTCACCCTGGCCACCGATCCCACCCCGGCCCGCCTGACCGCCCTGCGGGAGGCCGCGAACGGCGAAGTGTTCGTCACCCCCACCGTCCACGCGGGAACCCCCGCCCTGCGCGCCGCGTTCTCCAACTGGCGCACCACGTCCGCCGACGTGCACCGGGCCGCCCGGGCCCTGCGCCGCGCCGCGGAAGGGATCGCATGACCGAAGCCCACCCCCCGTCGTCCCCGCCCCCGCCCCTCACCCTGGCCGAGGTCGAGGCCCTGGCCCGCGCGGCGCACGAGGGCCAGACCGACAAGGCCGGCCGCCCCTACGCCGAGCACCTCGCCGCCGTCGCGGAGGGCGTCCGGGCCCGCGGCGGCAGCGCCGAGCAGCAGGCGGCGGCCTGGCTGCACGACGCGGTCGAGGACGACGCCCTGAGCCACGAGTGGTTGGAGCGCGCGGCCCTCCCGCGGTCCGTGAAGGACATGGTCCTGGCGGTCACCAAGCGAGCGGACGAGCCGGTCGAGGAGTACACCGCGCGCATCCTGGCGACCCCGGGCGCGCGGCTCGTCAAGGAGGCGGACCTCGCCCACAACGCGGACCCCGACCGGCTGTCCGTACTGGACGAGGCGACCCGGACGCGTTTGACGGCCAAATATGCCCGCGTCCGGTCCCTGCTCGGGCTCTGAAACGGCCCGGTCGACAGAAAGGGTCGTCACCGGGCGGATAGGCGGGGCCCGTTGGTGGCACGATGTTCCTGGGGACGCGCGTGGCCGCGCGGCCCCGGGCCGACCAGGGGACGACCGAAGGTGTGATCAGTAGTGGCCATTTCGCTGTCAGTGGTGGTTCTGTTGGCGGTCATCCTGGTGGTGCTGATCCGCGGCAACCACATCAAGGCGGGCCCCGCGATCGTGGCCGCCCTCTTCGGGTTCTTCCTGGCGTCCAGCTCCATCGCGCCCGACGTGAACCGCTTCCTCAACTCCCTCGCGGACACGATCGCCGGCATCAAGCTCTAGCCCCCGGCGGCGGCGCCCGCACGCGCGCATACCCTCAGCGCCACGACCGGTGCGCGAAGCCCGCCCGAGGGGCCCCGCGCACCTTCCGGAACGGGGAGGGAACGTGGAGTGGGGAACAGTCATCGCCGTGCTCATCGGCGGGCTGATAGGCCTGGGCGGTGACGCCATGGGCAGGATCGGCGCTCGCCGCCAGGCGAGGACGTCCCGCCTGGAACACCTGGAGGACGTCGAGACGGCTCGCCGCCAGGCCGTCGAGGACGAGGGCAGGAGAGAGAAGCGGGACCGGGAGATGCGCGCCGTGGAAAGGATCCTCTCCGCCTACCTCGAGAACCCCATCGGGCTCGTGAACCAGCTCATGGACGCGACCGTGCTGAGCATCACCGAGATCGTCAAGGTCCTCGGTTTCGAGCAGTCCTTCATCCTCGACGGCGAACTGCGCCAACGCATCACCGAGATATGCCATTTCCTGGACCTCGCGTCGGTGGGCGACGTCGGCGCGTACTCGTCCGCCGAGGTGGGCTTCCTCGCCAGGAACGAGACCCGGATGCTGCTGGGGGCGTGGGTCAGGGGGGAACGCCTCCCGGATTCCATCGAAGGCTGGGACGAGATCCGGCGCGGCCGCGCGGAGATCGACGCGCAGTGGCAGCAGAAATTGCACGAAGCCGGCCTGCGGGTGCGGATACCACCGCTCTCCATCTACTGACGCCCCCGCGAACGCCGAAGGGCCAGGTCCTGGGAAACACCCACTCCCTCACCAGCCAAGCCCCGCGCAGACACGAGTGTCAGTCGAAAATGTCCGGCATCGGACACGGCTCCAACGTCTCGTGCGGACGGTCGGCCCAGTTCCACCAGACATGCGGCTCCGGGCATTTCCACACACCCCGACAGACGCGCTTGTCGTCGTCCTTCCTCCGGCAGAGCACGAATCCGCCGAACTCCATGACTCGACCGCACTCCGGACAGGTCGGCTCGTTGCTGGTCATGCCGAGGAAGCTAACGGCGTTGCCTTGACTTGTCGCGCACTTTCGCCCGGCGCTCAGACGTCGCCCTGAGACCGCTCAAGGCCCTCCATGAACGCATTGTGGAAGGCCAGCTCGGCGCTCCGGCAGGGCGCGGTGAAGAACATCTCCTGAGCCTCGCCGAGACTGCATCCGACCACCTGCCGCGTCACCATGACCGCGTCCACGCCGTCACAACCGATCCCCTTCAGGAAATCTTGCAGCGCCCCGCCGTCATGGCTCTCCGCCCACACGGGCTGCGCTCTCGCCGCCACCTCGGCTATGCGAGCCTCTCGCTCCGCGTCCATGGCAATACCCACCCTCTCCGCCGGCAACTCCAACGACCGACCGGGACCTCGTAGACGATCTCGCACCGCGCGGCTGCTCGCGCGCCGAGGACCGGAGGACCCGCATGCTGCCGCTCCACCAGGCACGTGAGGGACACGTCTCGATCTAGGTCGAGTATTCGCGCCTCAGGACGAGCCCTGTCGAACCTGCCTCAAGGTTGAACCAGCAGCGGGATGAAGGTGGGTGCCCATTCCTGAGGCTGGAGTCGGCGCGTGACGATGAACGGCTGCGGCGACTACTGGCGGAAGGCGGCGTCGCCTCCGTCTGATGGGCTGGTTCGAGGACTGACCACTGTGATCACATAGCTGCTGGAGCGAGCCGCGCATACCCTCGGCGCCATGGATGCCTCCTGGACCGCCGTGATTGCCGCTGGCTCAGCAGTTTTAGCCAGCGCGACGACTGGTTGGTTCACTACGGTCGCTGCCAGGACTCAAGCCCGTTTGAATCGCGAGATGCAGGTAGCGCAACTTCGCCATGCGCAGGTCGAGCACAGGTACCAGCAGCGACGCCAGGCATACGCCGAGTTCGCGAAGGCTGCGGGAGCGTTGCACAGCAGGATTGGCGACATGGTCGCGGTCGCTGGCGACTCGGATGCATTCCGAGTACTGCTGGAAGAGGCGCGGGCAGACCGGGCCACCCTCTTGAGCACGATGCACGTGGCCTTCCTTGAGGGTCCCCCGACGGTTGGGGTAGCCGTACGCGATCTCTACGAGACAGTGAACGGCTTTTGGAGTGCGACCCGTCGCCTCAATGATGCTCTGCACTCCGGTACCCCCGACCACATTGCCGAGCAGCGAGCGCTGACGGACCAGCGTAGAAGGGCAGCACGGGGCACCCGTGATGCCTTCGTGGAGGCCGCCCGAGAAGCCCTCAACCCTTAGGTCCTCGTGCTGTGAGGGGGATCAGCCCTCGACGTCGGGATCGGCGGTGGGCGGCGGGACCTCTTGCCAGTCGGTGACGGGCTTGGTGCGGAACATGCCCCGGTAGACCTGGCGGGTCAGCACGACGGCTCCCTCGCCGTACTCGTGCAATTCCCCGAAGGCTTCCGCCGCAGGCTCGTGGACGAACTTCCGCCCCTTGGCGTTGCGGATGATCCATTCCCTGTGCGTGGCAAGGGGCACGCGGGGGGCACGGCGACCTGATCGCCGACCCCGCGAACGCCGAAGGGCCAGGTCCGAGGAAACGTCCTCTGACCTGGCCCTTCGTTCATCAAGAGCGGGCGACGGGAATCGAACCCGCGTAGCTAGTTTGGAAGACTAGGGCTCTACCATTGAGCTACGCCCGCACAGTGCGTACCGCAGGTCACCGACCGTGGCACACGCAGCATCCTAGCCGGTTCCGGCGGGCGATCGCACACCGCGTTCCCGGCCACGTGTCCCGGGCTCCTTCACGCGTTCTCTCACGCGCGCGCTCCGGAACGTCTCCGGGCATGTACCCTACGTGTCGCACCGACGGGGTGTGGCGCAGCTTGGTAGCGCGTCCGCTTTGGGAGCGGAAGGTCGTCGGTTCGAATCCGGCCACCCCGACCAACATCACGCGGCATCGCCGCGAGGCGCCTGTGGCATCACCGCACGAGCACCACCAGCACCGTCGTCGCCGGGCCCCGAGGTGCCCGGCGGGGCCGCCTTCGGCAGTGGGCGCTCGTCGTCGACATGAAGATCGCGTTGTGGGCTGCTTACCGCTTGCGGTTACTATGCAAGCTGCGTGCCCGTGTGTCTGATGTACCGGGCCCGATCCGCTGAACCGCTGAATCGCAGCGTCAGCAGAACCCCAGCAGTCAGCCACAAGGAGACCTAACCGTGAAGAGCGCCGTGGAGACCCTGAACCCTACTCGGGTTCGGTTCACTGTTGAGGTGCCCTTCGAGGAGCTCAAGGACAGCCTCGACGCGGCGTACAAGAAGATCAACCAGCAGGTCACGGTGAAGGGCTTCCGCAAGGGCAAGATCCCGGCCCGAGTCATCGACCAGCGCTTCGGCCGCGGTGCTGTGCTGGAGGAGGCCGTCAACGACGCCCTCCCGAAGTTCTACACCGAGGCGGTCAACGAAGCCGAGGTCAACCCGCTGGGTCAGCCCGAGGTCGACATCACGGAGCTGAAGGACGGCGAACTGCTGGCCTTCACCGCCGAGGTCGACGTCCGCCCGACCGTCGAGATCCCGGACTACTCCGGCATCGAGGTCGAGGTCGACGCGGTCGAGGTCACCGACGAGGACGTCGAGAAGTCGATCGAGCAGCTTCGCGGCCGCTTCGCGACCACCAACGTCGTCGAGCGCGCCGCCGCCGAGGGCGACGTCGTGACGATCGACCTCGAAGCCAAGGTCGACGGTGAGGTCCTCGAGGACGGCGTCGCTTCCGACGTCTCGTACACCATCGGCTCGGGCGAGCTGCTCGAAGGCATCGACGAGGCCGTGACCGGCCTGGAGGCCGGTGGCGAGGCCACCTTCACCTCGCAGCTCAAGGGCGGTTCCGCCGAGGGCAAGGACGCCGAGGTCACCGTGAAGGTCACCAAGGTCTCCGCCCGCGAGCTGCCGGAGCTGGACGACGAGTTCGCCCAGACCGCGAGCGAGTTCGACACGCTGGCGGACATGAAGGCCGACAGCCGCAAGCGCCTCGAGAACATGAAGCAGTACGACCAGGCCACCCAGGCCCAGGAGCGCGTGCTGGAGAAGTTCCTGGAGCTCGCCGAGGTCCCGATCCCCGAGAAGCTCCTCGAGGACGAGGTCAACACCCGTAAGCACAGCCTGGAGCACCACCAGCTGGGCCAGATGGGCCTGACCATCGAGAAGTACCTGGAGATCCAGGGCAAGACGGTCGAGGAGTTCGACGCCGAGACGCGCGAGCAGGCGATCAAGGGCATCAAGACCCAGTTCCTCCTCGACGAGCTGGTCAACAAGGAGAAGCTGAACGTGAACCAGGAGGAGCTCACCGAGCACCTCATGCGTCGCGCGCAGTCCTCCGGCATGTCCCCGGACCAGTTCGCCCAGGCCGTCGTCGAAGGCGGCCAGGTCCCGATGCTGGTCGGCGAGGTCGCCCGCGGCAAGGCCCTCGCGGTCGTCGTCGAGGCCGCCAAGGTGACCGACACCAACGGTGTCGAGGTCGACCTGTCCGACGAGGACGAGGAGCAGGCCGCCGAGACGGTCGAGGCCGCGGTCGACGCCGACGCTGCCGACGCCGACGAGGCCGAAGAGGCCAAGTAAGCCCAGGCGGGGGGCCGGTCACGGTCCTCCCGCGAGGCTTGTGAGCAGTGCCCGAAGGGCCCGGACGCGGATGCGCCCGGGCCCTTCGGCTTCGCCTCGCGCGGGGCTCCGGAGCTTGCGCTCCGAGCGAACAGTTCGGGAAGCGGGATGGCGTTGTCCGACCTGCGCGTTAGGGTCCATGAATACGAGGGTTGCGGGAGTACCCGGACGCCGGCGGACAAGTCCGCATCGGCCGAGCCGCGGCCCCTGAAAGAGACGCTGAGACGGCACGTGAGCCGTCGGAGACGAGCAGGTGGATACGTGACGAATCTGAAGCCTTACGCCGCGGGTGAGCCGTCCATCGGTGGCGGCCTCGGCGACCATGTCTACAACCGGCTGCTCGGCGAGCGCATCATCTTCCTCGGCCAGCAGGTCGACGACGACATCGCCAACAAGATCACGGCGCAGCTCCTCCTCCTGGCCGCCGAGCCGGAGAAGGACATCTACCTGTACATCAACAGCCCCGGTGGCTCGGTGACGGCCGGCATGGCCGTCTACGACACCATGCAGTACATCCCGAACGACGTCGTCACCATCGGCATGGGCATGGCGGCCTCGATGGGCCAGTTCCTGCTCACCGGCGGCTCCAAGGGCAAGCGTTTCGCCCTGCCGAACACCGACATCCTGATGCACCAGGGTTCCGCGGGCATCGGCGGCACCGCCTCGGATATCAAGATCCAGGCCCAGTACCTGCTGCGCACCAAGCAGCGCATGGCCGAGATCACCGCGTTCCACTCGGGCCAGACGGTCGAAGCGATCATCCGCGACGGCGACCGCGACCGTTGGTTCACGTCCGAGGAGGCCAAGGAGTACGGCCTGATCGACGAGATCATCTCGGCCGCGTCCAACGTTCCGGGCGGCGGTGGCACCGGGGCCTGATCCCCGGGCAGCGCCGGGGTCCCGGACCCCGGCGACGACCGCTCGCACCCAGCCGACAGCCGTAGAACGCCACCAGGATGGTGAAAACCCCGATGTACATGAACAACCTCTCTCCCGCGAGCGGCCTCCACACCGGTCCGCAGGTGGACAACCGCTACGTCATCCCGCGCTTCGTCGAGCGCACCTCGCAGGGCGTGCGCGAGTACGACCCGTACGCGAAGCTCTTCGAGGAGCGCGTGATCTTCCTCGGCGTGCAGATCGACGACGCCTCCGCCAACGACGTCATGGCGCAGCTGCTGTGCCTGGAGTCGATGGACCCGGACCGCGACATCTCCATCTACATCAACAGCCCCGGTGGCTCCTTCACCGCGCTGACGGCGATCTACGACACGATGCAGTTCGTGAAGCCGGACATCCAGACGGTCTGCATGGGCCAGGCGGCCTCCGCCGCCGCCGTCCTGCTGGCCGCCGGTACCCCCGGCAAGCGCATGGCGCTGCCGAACGCCCGCGTGCTGATCCACCAGCCGTCCGGCGGCACCGGTCGCGAGCAGCTCTCCGACCTGGAGATCGCGGCCAACGAGATCCTGCGCATGCGCGACCAGCTGGAGACCATGCTGGCCAAGCACTCGACGACGCCGCTGGAGAAGATCCGCGACGACATCGAGCGCGACAAGATCCTGACGGCCGAGGACGCCCTGGCGTACGGCCTGATCGACCAGATCGTCTCCACCCGCAAGAGCAACGCGGTCTGATCCTTGCCGCCCCTTGGCGTGGGCGACCGTCGCAGAAGGCGATGTGAACCACGTCAAGGGGGCCCCGCAGGGGGCACTTGGCAAGGTACCGTCGGATAGAGGCACCAGGAGCGCTGAACCAGGCGTCTCCCAGGCGAAGGGGAAGCACCTCGTGGCACGCATCGGTGATGGTGGCGACCTGCTCAAGTGCTCGTTCTGCGGAAAGAGCCAGAAGCAGGTGAAGAAGCTCATCGCAGGTCCCGGTGTGTACATCTGCGACGAGTGCATCGACCTCTGCAACGAGATCATCGAAGAGGAACTGGCCGAGACCTCCGAGGTCAGGTGGGAGGAACTCCCCAAGCCTCGCGAGATCTACGAGTTCCTGGAGGGCTACGTCGTCGGCCAGGAGCCGGCGAAGAAGGCGCTCTCCGTCGCGGTGTACAACCACTACAAGCGCGTCCAGGCCGGCGAGAACGGCGGCGCGCAGGGCCGGGACGACGCGATCGAGCTCGCGAAGTCCAACATCCTCCTGCTGGGACCCACGGGTTCCGGCAAGACGCTGCTGGCCCAGACGCTCGCCCGCATGCTCAACGTCCCGTTCGCCATCGCCGACGCGACGGCGCTGACGGAGGCCGGGTACGTCGGCGAGGACGTCGAGAACATCCTGCTCAAGCTGATCCAGGCCGCGGACTACGACGTCAAGAAGGCCGAGACCGGGATCATCTACATCGACGAGATCGACAAGGTGGCTCGCAAGAGCGAGAACCCGTCGATCACGCGCGACGTGTCGGGCGAGGGCGTCCAGCAGGCCCTGCTGAAGATCCTGGAGGGCACGACCGCCTCCGTCCCGCCGCAGGGCGGCCGGAAGCACCCGCACCAGGAATTCATCCAGATCGACACGACGAACGTGCTCTTCATCGTGGGCGGAGCCTTCTCCGGCCTGGAGAAGATCATCGAGTCGCGCGCCGGCGCCAAGGGCATCGGCTTCGGGGCGACGATCCGCTCGAAGCGCGAGATCGAGGCCAGCGACCAGTTCCACGAGGTCATGCCGGAGGACCTGGTGAAGTTCGGGATGATCCCCGAGTTCATCGGCCGTCTCCCCGTCATCACCTCGGTGCACAACCTGGACCGCGAGGCCCTGCTGCAGATCCTGATCGAGCCGCGTAACGCCCTGGTGAAGCAGTACCAACGGCTGTTCGAACTCGACGGTGTCGAGCTGGACTTCGAGCGCGAGGCGCTCGAAGCCATCGCGGACCAGGCGATCCTCCGCCAGACCGGCGCGCGCGGCCTGCGCGCCATCATGGAAGAGGTCCTGATGTCGGTGATGTACGAGGTCCCGTCCCGCAAGGACGTGGCCCGCGTCGTCGTCACCTCCGAGGTCGTCCGCTCCAACGTGAACCCCACGCTGGTCCCGCGGATCGTCCCGAAGGACCAGGGCCCGCAGGAGAAGTCGGCGTAACGACCGCCGCACGCAACGCGCGAAGGGGCGCCCCGGATCATCCGGGGCGCCCCTTCGCGTGTCATGACCGTTCAGGACTTTGACCCCTGCGATTCGGCTTCGGCGGCATCGGCGGATACGTATGACTGCCGTCAATTCCTGAGCAACGTGGGCTACATCGTTGGCCCGAGGGTGCAGGGAGCGTGCGATACGGGTGAGACGGGATGGGTGGGAGAGCAGGGATGCTACGTCTTGCTGGTGCAGGCAGGTGTGAAGCCCAGCGACGCTAGGGAGGCCTGTAGTCAGGCAAACAGCTAATGAAGAAGCCGATACGGAGGGGCCCGCGCAATTGGCCGAGCCCCTCTGGCTATCAGACCTTCGTGCGGCTCGTGTTGTAGAGCTTCCCGGCGGTCTTCGCCACGTCGTCGAGGCTGCCGCTGCTGCCGCCGACCAGGATCGAGGCCATGTCCATCCGGTTGGTGGCGCCCAGCGTGGAGTGGTCGCCCCAGACGCAGGTGGGGATGAGGGCCGAACTCGGCTCGCCCGGCTTGACGTTCTTCGTCGCCGCCATCTTGAGGTTGACGCACTTCATCACGGCGCCCTTGAAGCCGGCCGGGGTGAACTCCTTCGGCGTGCCGGCGAGTTCGTAGGTGAAGCCGGTGGCCGCGTTCTTCTTGCTCGCTACCGCGATGCTGGCGAAGTACGCGTCCACCGCCTTCGAGGGGTCGTCGATCTCGCCCCAGATGCCGTAGGCGGTGACCTGCTTGACCGTTGCGCCCGTGCCGCTCTTGTACGAGGCCGACGTGTTGTGCGGGTTCTTCACCCCGAGCGCCTCGGCGGTGGTCTTGGCCTCGCCGGTGAGCGGGGTGTCGGGCGTCGTGGGCGACGCGGGGTCCTTCTGGTACTCGTCGACCGAAGCCGGGTAGACCAGCTTGTAGCCCTTCGTGTCCGCGGCCACGTCGCCGCTCGCGCCGCCGCCGCCCTTCGTGAAGTACCAGCCCGCGCCGCCGATGACCGCGATCGCGAGGACCACCGAGAGGACGATCACGCCCGTCTTGGACTTCTTCGGGGGCTGCTGGTAGCCGGGCTGGGGGTAGCCGGGCTGCTGCGGGGGCTGCTGCTGGTAGCCCTGCGGGGGGACGCCCGGCTGCTGGGGGTAGCCGTAGCCCGGGGCCGGCGGCGGCGGGGGCGTCTGCGGGTAGCCCGGCTGCTGGTAGCCGGGCTGCTGCTGCGGGTAGCCGTACCCGGGCTGCGGCGGCTGCTGGCCGTACGGTCCCGGCTGCTGCGGCTGCTGGCCGCCGTACGGACCTGGCTGGTTGTAACTCATACCCGCGTCCCCCTTAGGAACTACTTATGTTGCTCACATCCTGTCGGAAGGACGCGAGGATCCGTGCCCCGGGGGCCTCGGCGTTACCGAACTACGACGCGGGGAC
This sequence comes from Streptomyces sp. NPDC059917, assembly GCF_042730635.1. Taxonomy (NCBI): domain Bacteria; kingdom Bacillati; phylum Actinomycetota; class Actinomycetes; order Kitasatosporales; family Streptomycetaceae; genus Streptomyces; species Streptomyces sp. NPDC059917. Next base: position 23,534 of record NZ_JBHWLC010000067.1, on the reverse strand, counting down.
CTGCATCGCCTCGCGCAGCGCCTTTGTCCGGGCGGCGAGTTCGCCGGTCGTGGGCGGCTCGTTCTCGATGGGGACGGTGACCGTCACCAGCGTGCTGTGGTCGGCCCACATGCAGAGCGGGACCGTCACGCGTTGGAGCGTGGGAGTGCCGCAGCGCATGACGGCGCCCGCGGGCGAGCCCGCGTCGTGGTCGAGGATCTGCCCGTGCTCGATCTGCAGGGCGAGGAAGCCGCTGTCCAGCGCCGCAGCCGGATCCACGGCGCCGAAGCGCCCGGCCACACCGCTGACGACGAGCTGCGCCTGGCCCTCCTCGTCCGCGTACACGACGGCCACGGGCGTCGTGCCGGGCTTCGCCGGGCCCTGGCCCTGCTTGATGGCATCGACCCGCGGGCCGGAGTCCTGGAGCGTCAGCCCCTGGAAGGCGGCGGGCGGTGCCAGGCGGTAGCGGCCCGAGTCGGCCGGTTCGGGGGCCGCGGCGGGTTCCGATCGCTGCGGTCCGGGTGCGCTCGCCGCCTCCGGCTCGGCGGGGGCCAGTAACGCGTTCATGGCCAGTCGTCCGCCCAGCACGCTCGCCGCCATCACGAGTGCTCCCGCGACGACCCACAGGGTGCGCTTCGCCTTGGACGGCGGCCGTGACGGCGACGCCGCGTAGGGGAGGGAGGAGCCCGGTACGGGGGACTGAGCCGTCTGCTGATCGTTCTCGTTCATGGGCTCAGTGATGCCGACCTGCCGCGGGCCGGTCAACGGATGCCGGGATGCGGTATCGATTCGTAACGGGGTGGGGGCCGCCCGTATCCTGTGCCCGTGACCGAGAACACGCAGACACCCAGCAGCCCCGACTCCGAACTGCCGACCGCGTACGTGCCGGCCGACGTAGAGGGGAAGCTCTACGAGCGCTGGGTAGAGCGTGGGTACTTCGAGGCGGACGAGAAGAGCGAGAAGCCTCCGTACGCCATCGTCATCCCGCCGCCGAACGTCACCGGAAGCCTCCACCTGGGGCACGCCTTCGAGCACACGCTGATCGACGCCCTCACGCGCCGCAAGCGCATGCAGGGGTACGAGACCCTGTGGCAGCCCGGCATGGACCACGCGGGCATCGCCACCCAGAACGTCGTCGAGCGCGAGCTCGCCAAGGAGGGCAAGTCCCGCCACGACCTGGGCCGCGAGGCGTTCGTCGAGCGCGTCTGGCAGTGGAAGGGCGAGTCCGGCGGCCAGATCTCCGGCCAGATGCGTCGCCTCGGCGACGGCGTCGACTGGTCGCGCGAGCGCTTCACCATGGACGAGGGCCTCTCCGAGGCCGTCCAGACCATCTTCAAGAAGCTCTACGACGACGAGCTGATCTACCGCGCCGAGCGCATCATCAACTGGTGCCCGCGCTGCCTCACCGCGATCTCCGACATCGAGGTCGAGTACCAGGACGACGAGGGCGAGCTCGTCTCCATCCGCTACGGCGAGGGCGACGCGTCCATCGTGGTCGCCACGACCCGCGCCGAGACGATGCTGGGTGACACGGCTGTCGCCGTCCACCCGGAGGACGAGCGCTACGCGCACCTCGTCGGCACCGAGATCGAGCTGCCGCTCACCGGCCGCCGCATCCCGGTCGTCGCGGACGCGCACGTCGACCCCGAGTTCGGCACCGGCGCCGTCAAGGTGACCCCGGCGCACGACCCCAACGACTTCGAGATCGGCCAGCGCCACGGCCTGCCCAACCTCGCGGTCATGGACGAGCACGCCGTCATCACCGTCCACGGCCCCTTCCTGGGTCTGGACCGGCTGGAGGCCCGCTCCGCCATCGTCGCCGCGCTGCGCGCCGAGGGCCGGATCGTCGCGGAGAAGCGCCCGTACACCCACTCGGTGGGGCACTGCTCGCGCTGCAAGACCACCATCGAGCCGCGCCTGTCGCTCCAGTGGTGGGTCAAGGTCGCCCCGCTCGCCCAGGCCGCCGGTGACGCGGTCCGCGACGGCAAGGTCAAGATCCACCCGCAGGAGATGGAGAAGCGGTACTTCGACTGGGTCGACAACCTCCACGACTGGTGCATCTCGCGCCAGCTGTGGTGGGGCCACCGCATCCCGGTCTGGTACGGCCCGAACGGCGAGATCGTCTGCGTCGGCCCCGACGAGCAGCCGCCGTCGGGCGAGGGCTGGACCCAGGACACGGACGTCCTGGACACCTGGTTCTCCTCCGGCCTGTGGCCGTTCTCCACGCTCGGCTGGCCGCAGCAGACGGAGAGCCTCGCGAAGTTCTACCCGAACGCGGTGCTGGTCACCGGCTACGACATCCTCTTCTTCTGGGTCGCCCGGATGATGATGTTCGGCCTGTACGCGATGGACGGCACCCCGCCGTTCTCCACCATCGCCCTGCACGGCATGGTCCGCGACGAGCGCGGCAAGAAGATGTCGAAGTCCTTCGGCAACGCGGTCAACCCGCTGGACTGGATGGACAAGTACGGCTCCGACGCCGTCCGCTTCACCCTGGCCCGCGGCGCCAACCCGGGTGTCGACGTCCCGATCGGCGAGGACTGGGTCCAGGCCTCCAGCAAGTTCGCCAACAAGATCTGGAACGCCACCCGCTTCGCGATGATGAACGGCGCCACGATCGAGGGCGACCTGCCGCCGGTCGAGGAGCTGTCCGCCACCGACCGCTGGGTGCTGTCGCGCCTGAACGAGACGGTCGCGCAGGCCGACGCCTACTACGAGGACTACCAGTTCTCGAAGCTGTCGGACGCCCTCTACCACTTCGCGTGGGACGAGGTCTTCGACTGGTACGTCGAGCTGTCGAAGACGACCTTCTTCGCGGGCGGCGAGCCGGCGAAGGCCTCCGCCCGGGTCCTGGGCGAGGTCCTCGACGTCATGCTGCGGCTGCTGCACCCGGTGGTCCCGTTCGTCACCGAGACCCTGTGGACCACGCTGACCGGCGGCGAGTCCCTCGTGATCGCCGAGTGGCCGAAGGACAGCGGATTCCGCGACGCGGCCGCCGAGGCCGAGATCGAGGGCGTCCAGAGCCTGGTCCGCGAGGTGCGCCGCTTCCGCAAGGAGCAGGGCCTCGACGACAAGCAGAAGGTCCCGGCCCGCCTGGACCTGTCCGCCACCACGCTCGCCGCGCACGAGGCCGCCATCCGCCAGGTGCTGCGCCTGCAGCCGGAGGGCGACGCCTTCAGCGCCACCGCGACCCTGCCGGTCGGCGGTGCCACCGTCGCGCTCGACCTGTCGGGCACCATCGACGTGGCCGCCGAGCGCAAGCGGCTCTCCAAGGACCTCGGCGCCGCCGAGAAGGAGAAGCAGCAGGCGGAGGGCAAGCTCGGCAACGAGGCCTTCCTCGCCAAGGCGCCCGACAACGTCGTGGACAAGATCAAGGGTCGCCTCGCCAAGGCCGAGGCGGACATCGCCCGGATCCAGGCCCAGCTGGCCGCCATGCCGGAGGCCTGACGGCCGCGCAGTCGCAAGGGAAGGGCCCCGCACCGGAAGCCGGTGCGGGGCCCTTTCCCTTGGCCCGACGAGGCCGACCGGGCCGATCGGGCCGGATACGACGCGATCGGCCCGGACCCGCGCAGGTGTCAGCGCCCGCGCCCGCGTCCCCGCCCGCGCAGCCGCGCGGCGACGGCCGTGCCGAGGAGCGCCAGCGCGCCGGCGCCGGTTCCGGCGAGCCCGGCGGTCAGGCCGGGTGGCGTGTAGGCGCACTCGATCCGGTCCGCGCCGCCCTTCCCCAGCGGTACGCCGAGCAGCCCCTGGTAGGACACCGGCGGCCGGGCCGGGCCGCCGTCGACCGAGCAGCTCCAGCCCGGGGGAGCGGTGGTGGCGACCACGGCGGTGCCGGTGGAGCCCTTCGGGAGGCGGGCGGTCAGGGAGTGCCCGCCGGTCTCGACGGCCGCGCCGCCCTTCTCCCGCAGGGTCCGCACGGCCTGCTCGAAGGCCGGGACGTCCAGGCAGCCGAGCGCGTCCGCCGGGAGCGACTGGCCGTCCTCGCCGGTGCGGACGGTGAAGACGAAGCGTCCGTCGGCCGGGACGGTGCCCAGCTCCTTGAGCGGCGCCAGCCGCTGCGGCGGGTCGCCGTAGAAGCCCTCGGAGACGCCTGCGGCGGCGACGTCGGCGCGCAGCGCGGGCGCGTAGAGGAAGGCGCGCGCCCCGGGCGTGCACTGGGCGGTGAAGGTGTTCCCGGCGGCCGCGCCCGCGTCCGCCGCGTCCGGGCTCAGCCGCAGGCCGCGCCGCGGGTCCTGGGCGCTGAGCGCGGGGACCTCGTACACCCGCGCGCCCAGCGCCGCCTGGCGCCGGGCCCACACCGAGTCCGCGGGGGCGCCGTACGCCCGGTCACTGCCCGGCGGCCGTACGGCGACCAGCGGCAGCGCGGTCGTGCCGCGGGCCCGGGCGCCGTCGGTGTCGATGACGTCGACGGTGGTGTCGATGGCGAGGAGGGCCTGGAGGACGGGGTCCCGGACGGGCCACAGGTGGCGTCCGCCCATGGCCTCGCCGAGGCCGAGCCCGGCGAGCGCGTCGGCGGTCTCCTTCGTGATGTAGCTGCTGTAGTACGAGCCGCCCCCGGTGCCGAGCAGCATCGCGTCGTTGTTGGTGACGAAGACGCCGGGCCCGGGGTCCGTGCGCGCGGCGGGCCAGTCCTCGTGCGGGGCGAGCACCCGACGGACGTTCAGCCCGAGCTCCGTCATGGTCTGGGCGCGGGCGGGGCCGCGCTTGGTGGGGTCGAGGAGCTCGGTGAGCCCGTAGACGCCGTACGTGGCCCCCGCCAGGACGGTGACGGCGAGCAGGGCGACGACGGCGCCGCGGGCCCGGCGGCGGCGCCCGCGCGCGTACAGCAGGAGCAGGCCGGTCACGGCGGCCCCGCCCACGAGGCTGCCGGTCAGCGCGTGGCCGCCGACGGGCTGGGCGTCGTAGGTCAGGGCGAGCAGGAGGGCGAGCAGCGCGGCCCCGCCGAGCAGGGCCCGCGGCCGGGGCATCCGGGCCAGGCAGACCCAGGCGGCCATGGCCAGGAAGCCGCTGAGGACGAAGGACTCGCGGAAGGGGGCGCCGTGCGGGAGGGCGAGGCCCTGCCAGAGCTTCGCGGTGGGCGTGAACACGAAGGAGAGCGCGGTGAGGACGATCAGCGCCGCCCAGGCGACCCGCTCGCGCACCGGGACCCGGGACTGGAAGGGCAGCGCGAGGACCAGCAGGAGGACGAGGGAGCCGGTGAACACGTTGGGCGCCGAGGGGCTCGCGATGCTGCCGGGCAGGAACATCGCCAGGTAGCCGAGGGCGGGGGTGGCGACGCTGACGACGTACTTGTCGGTGGGCTGGGCCTGGGCGTTGGCCAGGGCGCACACCACGATGGCGGGGGCGGCGAGCAGCATCCCGGTGGCGGTCATGGTGGCGGCCCGCCACAGGACCCGGAGCCGGGTGCCGCTCCCGAGGCGGGCCGTGTCGGCGGTCGCCAGCCGCAGCAGCAGGACGAGCGCGGCCGCCAGGGTGGCCATGGCGGCGGTGTAGAAGTTCGCGTACCAGCACAGGGCGACGAGGAGGCTGCCGAGGATCCGGTGGCGGCCGGTCAGGCACCAGTCGGCGGCTATCCCGAGCAGCGGGAGCGCGACCAGGCCCCACATCCACATGGGGACGATGGCCCCCTCGGCCAGGCTCCAGCCGCACAGGGCGTAGCCGACGGATATCAGGGCGCGCAGCCAGGGCGAGCCGGGGCGCAGCCGGCCGAGGAAGACGGTCATGGCGGCGGCGGCCAGGCCCGTGCTGAACAGGCTGACCAGGAAGACGGGGAACTCGCTCTGGTCGCGGGGGAAGAGCCCGACGAGCCAGGAGAAGGGGTTGGCGAGGTAGGTGAAGAAGTCGCCGAGGAAGCCGACGCCGTAGCCGCTCTGCCAGTTGTAGAGGAGGTCGCCCCGCGCCGCGCCGTGCTGGAGGTCCCACAGGTGGGTGTGGAAGGGCACGTACTGGTGGCGCAGGTCGTTGTCGGCGCGCGGGGACGGGCCGAAGGGGTAGGTGCCGTGGGCGGCGAGCCCGGCGCAGTACGCCGTCATGGACATGAGGGCGGAGACGAGGGCGGCGAGGGCGCCGGGGCGGCTCAGGCGCCGGCGCGCGGGCGTGCCGGGCGTGCCGGGTGCGCCGGGCGCATCGGGTCTGTACCGGCCGCCCGTGCCGCGGGGCAGGACGGGGGCAGGGCTGGTCGGGACGTGACTCATCGGAATGCGGGCCTCGGGTCGGGTCGGGCGTGCTGCCGGGCCGGAGGGCCGCAGGGAACTGATCCTAGGTAAACAGTCAGAAAATTCGAACACCGAATACGGACAGGATGAGCGCCAGTACCAGGAGGTAGAGGAACGTCGGCACGAGCCAGTGCGGCAGGGCCCGCAGCGGGGACCCGGGCCGGGCGAGGTGGCGGGTGACGTACCAGAAGAGCGGGATCATGACCGCCCACACGACCATGCACCAGGGGCACAGCGCGCCGATCACGAACAGGCACTGGCCGATCAGCCACACCGTGAAGACGAAGCCGGCCGCGACGCCGACCCACACCCACCGCCACAGCCAGCGCGGGAAGACCGCCCCGGCGACCAGCGCCAGGCCCAGCGCGGCCAGCGCCGCGAAGCCCGCGATGCCCAGGATCATGTTGGGGAAGCCCAGCAGGTTGCCCTGCCAGGTGGTCATCACGTCGCCGCAGCTCAGGACCGCGTTCATGTTGCAGCCGGGGCTGAAGAGCGGGTCTTCCAGGGTGCGGATGCGGTCGTAGGTCAGCACGCAGGAGGAGAGCGCGCCGATCACGCCGCCGATCAGCATCAGGAAGGGCAGGCCGCGCCTGCGGGCGCCGACCGGTGTGTACTCGGGGGTCATCTTTTCGAGGTTACGAAGGCGGGCCGGGCCGGGGCAGGGCCGTCCGGCCCTGATCCACATCCAGACGGAGTGTGGCATATCACCTTTTCCGGACGCCCGGAAGATTCGATCGTCCTCGCCGACCACGGATGATGGAGGGCATGCACGTCAAGCCCGTCGCCTCGGCGCTCCAGTGGGTCCTGGCCACGGGCCGGCGACTCCCCGAGAGCTGGGCCGGGTCGCCCCGCGCGCTCGATGTCCTCACCTCGCTGGGCTGCCTCGCCCTGATGGCGCTCGACCTGCCGGGACTGGCCTCCGAGGACAACTCGCTCAACGCCCCGCAGGCCGCCGTGGTGCTCACCCTGGGGGCCGCCACCTTGCTGGTGCGGCGCCGGGCGCCGTGGCTCGCGTACCTCACCGCGCTGCTCTTCATCGGCTGGCTGCACGAGCTGACCCTGATCCAGTTCGCGCTCTACTCGGTCGGTCGCTACCGCGGGCGGCGGGCCGGGATCCTCGCCACCGCCGGGTACGTCCTCTTCGCCTTCGCCCTCTTCAACCTGCCCGGGTGGCCCGAGGAGCGGGCGGACACCCTGAGCGGCTTCCTCAGCCTGGTCATCCCCATCGGCGTGCTGGCCGCCGCCGTCGGCATCGCCGCCTACCGGCACGACCTGGTGCGCGAGCTGGCCGTCCGGCGCGGCGAGGCCGCCGTCTACCAGGCCGTGGAGCAGGAGCGCCGTTCGGTCGCGCGGGACGTGCACGACTTCGTCGGGCGCGAGCTGACCCTGCTGACGGTGCGCTCCGAGGTGCTCTCGATGCGCACGCGCGAGTCGGCGTCCGCCAAGGACTTCGAGGAGCTGGCCGACACCGCGCGCCGGGCCCACCTCGTGCTCAACGAGATCATCGTGCAGCGCGGGGAGCGGGCCTCCACCCCGGGCGTGGACGGGCTGCCCGGGCTCGCCGACGAGAGCGGCCGGGCCGGATCACCCGTCCGGCTCGTCATGGACCCGCAGGCGCGCTCCCTCTCGCCGCTGCGCCAGGCCGCCGTGTACCGGGTGGTCCAGGAGTGCCTGACGAACGCCGCCAAGCACGCGCGCGGCGAGACGATCGAGGTGACCATCGGCGTCGACGGCCCGCGGCTGCGGATCGCGGTCAGCAACGGCCTGCCGGTGCGCGGCCCGGTGCGCGCCCCCGTCTCGGCCGGTTCGGGCACGGCGAGCATGGCCGAGCGCGTCCGCAGCCTGGGCGGCACCCTGACCACGACGCGCACGGACGACACCTACCTCGTCGTGGCCACCCTGCCGCGCGGCTGACCGCACCCGCGCGGCGGCGGTCGGCCGCGCGCCGGCTACTTCGCCGGGGACAGCAGCGAGTTGAGCGTGTCCATGTCCTCCACGCACTTGCCCGAGCCCAGGGCCACGCAGTCCAGCGGGTTCTCCGCGACGAAGACCGGGATCCCGGTCGCCGAGGCGAGGCGCAGCTCCAGACCCGGTAGCAGCGCGCCGCCGCCGGTGAGCACGATCCCGTACTCCATCACGTCACCGGACAGCTCCGGCGGGCACTCCTCCAGGGTGGTGCGCACGGCCGCGATGATCGCCTCGACCGGCTCGTCGAGGGCGGAGCGGACGTCGTAGGCCGTCAGCTCCAGGGTCTTGGGCATCCCCGCGACCTTCTCCCGGCCGCGCACGGTGAAGGTGCGCTCCTCCAGCTCCGGGCTGCCCGGGACGGGCCAGGCCGAGCCGATGGCGCACTTGATGTCCTCGGCGGTCCGCTCGCCGATGAGCAGCGAGTGCTCCTTGCGGACGTAGTCGATGATCGCCGCGTCGAGCCGGTCCCCGCCGACCCGCAGCGACCGCGAGGTGACGATCCCGCCCAGCGAGATCACGGCGACCTCGGTGGTGCCCCCGCCGATGTCCACCACCATCGAGCCGCGCGGCTCCGAGACCGGCAGCCCGGCGCCGATCGCCGCCGCCATCGGTTCCTCGATCAGGTGGACGGCCTTGGCCCCGGCCCGGGTCGAGGCGTGGATGATGGCCCGCCGCTCGACCGGGGTGACCCCGGACGGCACGCAGACCACCATGCGGGTGCGCGGCCTGCGGCCCGGCACGGCCTTGCGCACGAAGTGCCGGATCATCTCCTCCGCGGCCTCGTAGTCGCAGATCACGCCGCCCTGGAGCGGGCGGATCGCGGTGATGGAGCCGGGGGTGCGGCCGATGGTCTCCTTGGCTTCCGTGCCCACGGCCACGGCCGCCGTGGTTCCCGCCCGGACCGCCACCACGGACGGCTCATTGAGCACGATGCCGTGCCCCCGTGCGTAGACGAGGGTGTTCGCGGTCCCCAGGTCTATTCCTATGTCGCGGCTGGATCCTGTCTTATTGCTGCTGGCCTGCGGCATTTGTTCCCCAATCTCCTGCCGCAAGACTCGCATAACGATCTGGTCGCCCTTTGCGCCCAAGGTCCCGAAACGCCCGGGCCGAAAGTCCTTCCGCTCCCCGTCCGTAGACTGGGGCCCGTGAGTGAGCAGCAGCCCGAGAGCGACGACCGGCCCGACGAGTTCGACCAGATCGTGGCCGAAGAGACCGACCGCGACCCCGACCTGGCGGTGATCGAGGCGGGCAGCCGCACCCTGCGCGCCCATGGGGGTGCGCCGCAGGGCGACCAGGCCCCCTCCCGCCCCGAGGACCCGGAGGTGGAGCGGGCCCTGCGCGAGGTGGAGCAGGAGCTCGCCGGCCGCTGGGGCGAGACCAAGCTGGAGCCGTCCGTCACGCGCATCGCGGCGCTGATGGACGTCCTGGGGTCACCGCAGCGCGCCTACCCCTCCATCCACGTGACCGGCACCAACGGCAAGACCAGCACCGCCCGCATGATCGAGGCCCTGTTGGTCGCCTTCGAGCTGCGCACCGGGCGCTACACCAGCCCGCACGTGCAGTCGATCACCGAGCGGATCAGCCTCGACGGGCTGCCGATCAGCCACGAGCGGTTCGTGGAGACCTACCACGACATCAAGCCGTACGTGGAGATGGTCGACGCCGCCGAGGAGTACCGGCTGTCCTTCTTCGAGGTGCTCACCGGGATGGCCTACGCGGCCTTCGCGGACGCCCCCGTCGACGCGGCCGTGGTCGAGGTCGGCATGGGCGGCAGCTGGGACGCCACCAACGTGATCGACGGCTCGGTCGCGGTGATCACCCCGATCAGCCTGGACCACACGGACCGGCTCGGCTCCACTCCCGGCGAGATCGCGCAGGAGAAGGGCGGGATCATCAAGCAGGGCGCCGCCGTGATCCTCGCGCAGCAGCCGGTGGACGCGGCGCAGGTGCTGCTGAAGAAGGCCGTGGAGGTGGACGCGACCGTGGCCCGCGAGGGCATGGAGTTCGGCGTGGTCGCCCGCGAGGTCGCGGTCGGCGGTCAGCACCTGACCCTGCGCGGGCTGGGCGGCGAGTACGAGGACATCTTCCTGCCGCTGTACGGCGCCCACATGGCCCACAACGCGGCGGTGGCCCTGGCGGCCGTAGAGGCGTTCTTCGGGATCGGCGCCGAGCACGCGCGTCCGCTGGACGTGGACACCGTGCGCAAGGCCTTCGCCTCCGTGTCCTCCCCGGGCCGGATGGAGGTCGTCCGGCGCAGCCCCACGGTGGTGCTGGACGCCGCGCACAACCCGGCGGGCGCCCTGGCCACGGCCGAGGCGGTCACCGAGTCCTTCGGCTTCAGCCGGCTCATCGGCGTGGTCGCCGCGAGCGAGGGCAAGGACGTCAGGGGCCTCCTGGAGGCCTTCGAGCCGATCTTCGCCGAGGTCGTGGTGACCGAGAACGCCAGTCACCGGGCGATGGGCGCTGACGAGCTGGCCGCGGTCGCCGTGGAGGTCTTCGGCGCCGAGCGGGTACAGGTGGAGCCCCGTTTGGACGATGCGCTGGAGGCGGCCATCACCCTGGCGGAGGAAGAGGCCGAATTCGGAGGGGCCGGGGTCCTGGTGACCGGCTCCGTCATCACGGTGGGCGAGGCACGCCTGCTGTTCAAGAGGGGCTGAGGACATGCACACGCTCTGTGCCAGCACGCTGATCGGCGAGTTCTTCGTGATCGGCTTCGCCGGTCTGGTCGCGATGAAGGACCCGGACCTGACGCAGGCCACGGTCTGGACGGTCTGCGGGGTCACCATGCTGCTGTCGGTACTGCTGTGCGGGATGCTCTCGCGCCCCGGCGCCGTCCAGATCGGGTGGGCGCTGCAGATCGGGCTGGTCCTGAGCGGGTTCGTCGTTCCGACGATGTTCATCCTCGGTGCGGTGTTCGCGGGCCTGTGGTGGTGTTCCGTGCACTACGGGCGGAAGATCGACGTCATCAAGGCCCGCTGGGCCGCGCAGGCGGAGGCGGCCGCTCCTGACGCTGCGTGACGGGGGCCCGTACGGCCCCTGTAGCCTCGACGCACCGCACCCGTATGCCGCAAGGAGTTAGAACATGACCCAGCGCACTCTCGTCCTGCTCAAGCCCGACGCCGTCCGTCGTGGTCTGATCGGCGAGGTCATCGGCCGGATCGAGCGCAAGGCCGGCTGGACCATCCCCGCGCTGGAGCTGCGGACGCTGGACCAGGAGACCCTGGAGGCGCACTACGGGGAGCACAAGGGCAAGCCGTTCTACGAGCCCCTGATGGGCTTCATGTCCTCCGGTCCGATCGTCGCCCTGGTGGTCGAAGGGGAACGCGTGATCGAGGGTGTCCGCCAGCTGGCCGGACCCACTGACCCGATCGCCGCGGCGCCCGGGTCCATCCGGGGCGACTTCGGCACCATCACCCGGGAGAACCTGATCCACGCGTCGGATTCCGAGGAGTCCGCCGAGCGGGAGCTGAAGCTGTTCTTCCCGGCTCTCTGATGACTCTTTCCTGACGGAACATCAGCCGAATAGCGCTCATGACCTGGGGCGACCGAATTAATTTCGGTCGCCCTTCGGTATTAACGGGTGATCACGGGAACGTATGCGCAGGACGTGACGTCACCACTAGGGGGCGGGTTTCCGTTCCGGCGGGATTGCCGGAGTCCCGTCGCGCGGTGCCCGTACTTGCGGCATTACGATGGGGCCTCCACCCACACACCCACCTCGCCGACCTGACAGCAGCCGCTATCAACTGGAAGGCCAGACGCTCCTCATGGGGAACAAGGGGAACAACATGTCGTTCATCGGCCGTGACATGGCGATCGACCTCGGGACCGCCAACACGCTGGTGTACGTGAGGGGCCGGGGTATCGTCCTGAACGAGCCGTCCGTGGTCGCCATCAACACGAACACCGGTGGCATTCTGGCGGTCGGTTCCGAAGCGAAGAAGATGATCGGGCGCACGCCCGGCAACATCGTCGCCGTACGCCCCCTCAAGGACGGCGTGATCGCCGACTTCGAGATCACCGAGCGCATGCTCCGGTACTTCATCCTCAAGATCCACAAGCGCCGCTACCTGGCCCGTCCGCGCGTCGTGGTCTGCGTACCCTCCGGCATCACGGGAGTGGAGCGGCGCGCCGTCATCGAGGCGTCCACGCAGGCCGGCGCCCGCCAGGTGCACATCATCGAAGAGCCCATGGCCGCCGCCATCGGCTCGGGCCTGCCCGTCCACGAGGCCACCGGCAACATGGTCGTGGACATCGGCGGCGGCACCACCGAGGTCGCCGTCATCTCGCTCGGCGGAATCGTCACGGCGCAGTCCATCCGGGTGGCCGGTGACGAGCTGGACAACGCGATCATCCAGCACATCAAGAAGGAGTACTCGCTCCTCCTCGGCGAGCGCACCGCCGAGCAGATCAAGATCACCATCGGGTCGGCCTACGACCTCGACAAGGACGAGCACACCGAGATCCGCGGCCGCGACCTCGTCTCGGGCCTGCCCAAGACCGTGGTCATCTCCGCGGCCGAGGTGCGCAAGGCCATCGAGGAGCCCGTCAACGCCATCGTCGACGCGGTCAAGACGACCCTGGACAAGTGCCCGCCGGAGCTGTCCGGCGACATCATGGACCGCGGCATCGTCCTCACCGGCGGCGGCGCCCTGCTGCGCGGCCTCGACGAGCGGCTGCGCCGCGAGACCGGCATGCCGATCCACATCGCCGAGGACCCCCTCGACTCGGTCGCGCTCGGATCCGGCAAGTGCGTGGAGGAGTTCGAGGCGCTCCAGCAGGTCCTGGACGCGCAGCCCCGCCGCTGACCCGCCCCGCCGCGCGCCCCTCTGCCAGGGGGCCCACGGGGCGGACGGCCTTGCGGAACACAAGGATCCGCCGTACGGGTGCTGTCGCTCCCGTACGGCGGATCGTTGATATACAGGCAGGGAAATATTCCGACGAGGAAGGCACGGCCGCCGCACGTGAGGGACACACGAGAGAGCCGGCTGCTCCTGGTGCTGCTGATCGCCATCGCGTTCGCATTGATCACGGTGGACATCAGAGCGGGCGAGGAGTCACCGGTCGACGGTGCCCGGCAGGCCGCCGCAGCGGTCTTCGGCCCGGTCGAGAAGGGCGTGGCGACCGCGGTGGACCCGGTCGCCAACGCCATAGGGGCGGTGCGCGACTCCGGTGAGCGCCACAACCGCATCACCGTGCTCGAGGGCGAGAACGCCGCGCTCAAGGCCAAACTGGGCAGCGACGACCGCAACAAGAGCCGGATCCACGAGCTGGACGAGATGCTCAAGCGCGCCGGTTCCGGCCAGTACGGCATCAAGGGCGCCGAGGTCATCGCCATAGGAGCGGCCCAGGGCTTCTCCTGGACCGTGACCATCGACGCCGGCAGCAAGGACGGCATCGAACGCGACATGACCGTCCTCAACGGCGACGGACTCGTCGGCCGGGTCACCACCGTCGGCCCCGACACCGCCACCGTCGTCCTGGCCAACGACCCGGACTTCACGGTGGGCACCCGCCTGGAGAAGACCGGCGAGCTCGGCTTCGCCACCGGCCAGGGCGACCGCGCCCTGTCCGTCCAGATGCTCAACGGCAAGGCCAAGGTCAGCCCCGGCGACCGCCTCGTCACCTTCGGCTCGCGCGGCAACAAGCCCTTCGTGCCCGGCGTCCCGATCGGCGAGGTGGTCAAGGTCGACCCCTCCCGCGGCGACCTCACCCGCACGATCTGGGTCCGCCCCTACGTCGGCTTCTCCCGCCTCGACATCGTCGGCGTCGTGGTCATGCCGCCCCGACAGGACCCGCGCGACGCCGTCCTGCCGCCCAAGCCCGAGGGACCCAAGCCGACGCCGACCGTCACCGTCACCGTCGCGCCGTCCCCCAGCGGGTCCGTCAAGCCGGCCGACGAGTAGGAGCCGACCGCCATGCGCTTCAACCGCATCCTGCTCTCCACGACCCTGGTCGTGGTCGCCCTCGTCGTCCAGGTCAGCGTGCTGGGGCGGCTCCAGCTGCCCGGCGCCGTCCCCGACCTGGTCCTGCTCACCGTCGTCGCCCTCGCCCTGGTCTACGGACCGGTCAGCGGAGCCCTGATCGGCTTCAGCGCCGGACTGCTGACCGACCTGGCCCCGCCGGCCGACCACGCCGCCGGCCGCTACGCCCTGGTGCTCTGCCTCACCGGGTACGTCTGCGGGCTGGTGCGGCCCGACACCGGGCGCTTCCGTTCCGCCTGGGGGCCGATGCTCACCGTGGTGGCCGCCGCCGTCGGCTCCACGCTGCTCTACGCGGGCGTGGGCGCCCTCGTCGGCGACACCGCCGCCCGCCACGTCGGGCTGAGCGGACTGCTGTTCACCGCGGTCCTCTACGACCTGCTGCTCGCACCCTTCACGGTGCCGTTCCTGATGGCGCTGGCCCGGCGCGCGGAGAACGACCCGATGGCCGTCGAGACGGGCGGCGGCCCGGCGCAGGGCGCCGACGTGGCCTCCGGCTGGCTCTCGGGCGGCACGGGCCTGCGCATCGGCAGCCAGCGCGGCGGTCTGCGGATGAAGACCGCGCGCAGCCGCGCGAACAAGGCCGTGCGCATAAAGGGCGTCAAGGGGGTCAAGGGCGTGAAGAGCGTCAAGGGCGTCAAGAAGCTGTGACGGGGGACCGCGCGTGACCAACATTCCCGAGACCGGCCGCACCCCCCGGGTGCAGATCCGGCTCGTCATCCTCCAGGTGCTCGTCTTCTCGCTGCTGCTCACCCTCGGCGGGCGGCTGTGGTACCTGCAGATCCGCAACGGCGCGGAGTACGCGGACGAGGCCAAGAACAACCACGTCCAGCAGGTCGTCCAGCCCGCCGTGCGCGGGTCGGTCCTCGACGCCCGCGGGGTGGCCCTCGCCGACAACGAGACCCGCCTGGTCGTCTCCGCCAGCCGCACCGAGCTGATGAAGATAAAGGACAAGGGCAAGGACGTCCTGACCCGGCTGGCCGGGGTCCTGGACATGAAGCCGCAGGAGGTCATGGACAAGGTCCGCCTCTGCGACTCCAAGACCCCCCAGCCGTGCTGGAACGGCTCCCCGTACCAGCCGATCCCGGTCACGCTCGAAGCCACCACCCAGCAGGCCCTGCAGATCCGCGAGCGCCCCGAGGACTTCCCCGGCATCACCGCCGAGCCCACCGCCGTACGCCGCTACCCGGCCCCCGGCGGCGCCAACACCGGCCAGGTCCTCGGCTACCTCTCGCCCGTCACCGACAGCGAGATCCAGACCGCCAAGACCACCAACTCGCCCTTCCTGCGCTCCGACCAGGTCGGCCGCTTCGGCCTGGAGCGCACCTACGACAAGGCGCTGCGCGGCAAGTCGGGCGTCACCCGCTACGAGGTCGACAACCTCGGCCGCGTCATCGGCGAGGCCAAGAACGACCCCGCGGTCCCCGGCGCCAACGTGGTCACCAGCATCGACTCCCGGGTCCAGGCGGTCACCGAGTACGAGCTGAACGCGGCCATGGTCGAGGCCCGCAAGCAGAACGACCGCAACACCGGCGTCAACTACAAGGCCGACGCGGGCGCCGTCGTCGTCCTGGAGTCCAAGACCGGCCGCGTCGTGGCCATGGCCTCCAACCCGACCTACGACCCCAACGTCTGGGTCGGCGGGATCTCCGGCAAGGACTACGCCAAGCTCACCGCCAAGGAGTCCAACGTCCCGCTGATGAACCGGGCGATCCAGGGCCAGGCCGCCCCCGGCTCCATCTTCAAGGTCATCCCCACCGCCGCCGCCGTCAACGCCGGGTACGCCTTCGACGGCAACTACCCCTGCCCCAGCTCGTACTCCATCGGCGGCCAGGTCTTCAAGAACTTCGAGTCCCAGGGCCACGGTTCGATCACCCTCGGCCAGGCCCTGGAGGTCTCCTGCGACACCGTCTTCTACGCCCTCGCCCACCAGCAGTGGCAGAAGGACGGCGCGCTCAAGCCGGTGAAGAACCCGGCGGACATCTTCTACAAGACGGCCCACGAGTTCGGCCTCGGCGCGGAGACCCACGTCGACCTGCCGGGCGAGGAGAAGGGCCGGGTCCCCGACCGCCAGTGGAAGCAGCGGTTCTGGGAGGCCAACAAGGACCAGTGGTGCAAGGTCGGCAAGAAGGGCGGCACCTACATCGAGCTGCTCTCCTACGAGAACTGCCTCGAAGGCAACATGATGCGCGCCGGTGACTCCGTCAACTACTCGATCGGCCAGGGCGACACCCTCGTCACCCCGATCCAGATGGCCACCATCTACGCCGCCATCTCCAACGGCGGCACGATGTGGAACCCCACCATCGGCAAGGCGATCGTCAGCGCCGACGGCAAGAACGTCCAGGAGATCAAGCCCCAGGCCCACGGCAAGCTGCCGATGGACGAGAAGACCCGGTCGCAGATAAACGATGCGCTGGAGGGCGTCGCCACGCGCGGCACCGCCGCCTGGCGCTTCGGCGGCTGGCCGCAGAAGCAGATCCCGATGCACGCCAAGACCGGCACCGCCGAGGTCTACGGCAAGCAGACGACGTCCTGGTTCGCCACGTACACCGAGGACTACACGATCGTGATGACGATCTCCCAGGGCGGTACCGGTTCCGGTGCCTCCGGTCCCGCCGTGCGCAACATCTACAACGCGATCTACGGCCTCGACATGGCCGGCAAGCAGGACCTCTCCAAGGCCCTGCTGCCGCACCCCGAGACCGCGCTCCCCACGATCCAGCCCGACGGCTCGATCGACGCGCCCGAGGTCAAGCCCTACGTCCCGCCGAGCCCGACGGACGCGCCGCCGCCCGCCGCCGGCCCGCCGCGCAGCCCGGGAACCGGGAGGCAGGACTGATGCCCGGACCGAACGCCTTCTCCGTCTCCCGCTACGGCCCCGACCGGAGCGCGATCGGCAAGCTCACCGCCCGGGACTCGATGCTGTGGCGGCTGGACTGGCCGATACTGCTCAGCGCGCTGGCGCTGTCCTTCATCGGCTCGCTGCTGGTGTGGTCGGCCACCCGCAACCGCACCTCGCTGAACAACGGCGACCCGTACTACTTCCTCTTCCGGCACGCCATGAACACCGGCATCGGCCTGGTGCTGATGATCGGCACGGTCTGGCTCGGCCACCGCACCCTGCGCGGCGCGGTGCCGATCCTCTACGGGCTCTCGCTGGTCCTGGTCCTGGCCGTGCTCACCCCGCTCGGCGCGACCATCAACGGCGCGCACGCCTGGATCGTCATCGGTGGCGGCTTCTCGCTCCAGCCCTCCGAGTTCTGCAAGATCACCATCATCCTGATCATGGCGATGCTGCTCTCGCACCGGGTGGACGCGGGGGACCTCGACCACCCCGACCACCGCACCGTGGCCAAGGCGCTCTGCCTGGCCGCCGCGCCCATGGGCATCGTCATGCTGATGCCCGACCTCGGCTCGGTCATGGTCATGCTGGTCATCGTGCTCGGGGTGCTGCTGGCCTCCGGGGCCTCCAACCGGTGGGTGCTCGGGCTGCTCGGATCCGGCGCGCTGGGCGCCGTACTCATCTGGCAGCTCGGCATCCTCGACGAGTACCAGATCAACCGCTTCGCGGCCTTCGCGAACCCGGCCCTGGACCCGGCGGGCGTCGGCTACAACACCAACCAGGCCCGGATCGCGATCGGCTCCGGCGGACTGTTCGGCGAGGGGCTCTTCCAGGGCTCCCAGACCACCGGCCAGTTCGTGCCGGAGCAGCAGACCGACTTCGTCTTCACCGTGGCGGGGGAGGAGCTGGGCTTCGTCGGGGCCGGGCTGATCCTGGTCCTGCTCGGCGTGGTGCTCTGGCGGGCCTGCGTGATCGCCCGCGAGACCACCGAGCTGTACGGGACGATCGTGGCCGCCGGGATCATCGCCTGGTTCGCCTTCCAGGCCTTCGAGAACATCGGCATGACGCTCGGCATCATGCCGGTGGCCGGACTGCCGCTGCCCTTCGTCTCCTACGGAGGATCGTCGATGTTCGCCGTGTGGGTGGCCATCGGGCTGTTGCAGTCGATCAGGGTGCAACGGCCGATGTCGGCCTGAGGGGCCGTTGTCGGCCGGATCCGTGGCCGACGCGCGGCCGTCCCCGGCGTTCGCCTTCACTTCGTCTTCCGTTCAGGACTACGTTCGGTCCATGGCGGAGACCAAGCGCGAAGTCGAGCGGAAATTCGAGTTCACGAGCGTCAAGGCGGGACGGCGCGGCGTACCGGACCTGACGGGCACGGCCGGCATCGCCGCGGTCCTCGACCGCGGCACCGTCGAACTCGACGCGGTCTACTACGACACCCCCGACCAGCGGCTCGCCGCCGACGGCCTGACCCTGCGGCGCAGGACCGGCGGCGAGGACGCCGGCTGGCACCTCAAGCTCCCCGTCTCGCCCGGGGTGCGCGACGAAGTGCGCGCGGGACTCACCGACGGCGTGCCGCGCGCCCTCACCGCCCTGCTGCGCTCCCGGGTCCGCGACGCGGCGCTCGTCCCGCAGATGCGGCTGCTGTCCTCGCGCAAGGTGCTCCACCTCCTGGACGAGGGGGGAGCGCTGCTCGCGGAGCTGAGCACCGATGCCGTGCGCGCCGAGGGCCACGACACCACCGCCACCTGGACCGAGGTGGAGGTCGAACTCGCCGACGACGTCGACCCCGCCCTGCTCGACGCCGTCGAGCAGCGCCTGCGCAAGGCCGGACTCGCCGTCTCCGCCGCCCCCTCCAAACTCGCCCGCGCCCTCGCCGAGACCGGATCCGCGCCCGCCCCCCGGCCCGGCGCCGACCCGGCCGACGACACCGCGGGCGCCCACGTCCTCGCGTACCTGCGCGCCCAGCGCGACGCCCTCGTCGCCCAGGACCCGGCCGTCCGGCGCGCGCTGCCCGACGCCGTGCACCAGATGCGCGTCGCCACCCGCCGCCTGCGCAGCGCGCTGCGCACCCACCGCCGCGTCCTGGACCGCGAGCGCACCGACCCGCTCGGCCAGGAGCTGCGCTGGCTCGCCGGCGAGCTCGGCGTCGACCGCGACCAGGAGGTCCTCCTGGACCGCCTGCGCACCCGCCTCGGCGAACTCCCGCAGACCCTGGTGCTCGGCCCCGTCCGCGCCCGCCTGCGCATCTGGAACACCGCCCGCCGCTCCGGCTCCCGGCGCCGCGCCCTCGCCACCCTCGACGGCAAGCGCTACCTCGCCCTGCTCGACGCCCTGGACGCGCTGCTCCAGGACCCGCCGCTGCTCCCGGCCGCCGCGAAGCCGGCCCCGCGGGTCCTGCCCAAGGCCGTCCTCGCCGACTACGAACGCCTCTCCGGCCGGATCGGCACGGCGCTCGCCCTCACCCCCGGCGAGGACCGCGACCTGGCCCTGCACGACGCGCGCAAGGCCGCCAAGCGCGCCCGCTACGCGGCGGAAGCCGCCGTACCGGCCCTCGGCGCCCCGGCGAAACGGCTGGCCAAGGCCATGAAGTCGGTCCAGACCCTGCTCGGCGACCACCAGGACAGCGTGGTCGCCCGCGACGCCCTGCGCGCCCTGGCCGTCCAGGCGAACGGCGCGGGGGAGTCCTCCTTCACCTGGGGCCTGCTGCACGGACGCGAGGAGGCCCTGGCCGAGCGCCGCGAACGCGAACTCCCCGCGGCCTGGGCCGAAGCCTCCGACCCGCGGCTCCGGGCCCCGCTGGGCGGTTAGCCGGTGATCGGGGCGGCGGGTGGCGCCCGTGCCCCGGGGTACGCTTGAGAGTCGCCCCCTGCCCGCTTCACGAAAGTCGCGTGATGACCGAGTCGGTCTTCCCTCAGCTCGAGGCCCTGCTTCCGCACGTCCAGAAGCCGATCCAGTACGTCGGCGGGGAGCTGAACTCCACCGTCAAGAACTGGGACGAATGTGACGTCCGCTGGGCGCTCATGTACCCGGACGCCTACGAGGTCGGACTGCCCAACCAGGGCGTCATGATCCTCTACGAGGTGCTCAACGAGCGCGAGGGCGTCCTCGCCGAGCGCACCTACAGCGTGTGGCCCGACCTCGAAGAGCTGATGCGCGAGCACAAGGTGCCGCAGTTCACGGTCGACTCCCACCGCCCCGTGGGCGCCTTCGACGTGTTCGGCCTGTCCTTCTCCACGGAGCTGGGCTACACCAACATGCTCACGGCACTGGAGCTGGCGGGCATCCCGCTGGAGGCCAAGGACCGTACGATCGACGACCCGATCGTCCTCGCGGGCGGCCACGCGGCCTTCAACCCCGAGCCGATCGCGGACTTCATCGACTGCGCGGTCATCGGCGACGGCGAGCAGGCCGTCCTCGACATGACCGACATCATCCGCGCCTGGAAGGCCGAGGGCCGTCCGGGCGGGCGCGAAGAGGTCCTGCTGCGCCTGGCGAAGACCGGCGGGGTGTACGTGCCGGGCTTCTACGACGTCGAATACCTCCCGGACGGCCGCATCGCGCGTGTCCTTCCGAACCGCTCCGGCGTTCCGTACCGGGTGTCCAAGCACACGGTCATGGACCTCGACGAGTGGCCCTACCCGAAGCAGCCCCTGGTCCCGCTCGCCGAGACCGTCCACGAGCGCATGTCCGTGGAGATCTTCCGCGGCTGCACCCGCGGCTGCCGTTTCTGCCAGGCCGGCATGATCACGCGTCCCGTACGGGAGCGAAGCATCACCGGCATCGGCGAAATGGTGGAGCGGGGCCTGAAGGCGACCGGCTTCGAAGAGGTCGGCCTGCTCTCGCTGTCGTCCGCGGACCACACCGAGATCGCGGACATCGCCAAGGGCCTGGCGGACCGCTACACGGAGGACAAGGTGGGCCTGTCCCTCCCGTCCACCCGCGTGGACGCGTTCAACGTGGACCTGGCCAACGAGCTGACCCGCAACGGTCGCCGCTCGGGCCTCACCTTCGCCCCCGAGGGCGGATCCGAGCGCATGCGCAAGGTCATCAACAAGATGGTCTCGGAAGAGGACCTGATCCGCACGGTCGCCACCGCCTACGGCAACGGCTGGCGCCAGGTGAAGCTGTACTTCATGGTCGGCCTGCCGACCGAGACCGACGAGGACGTCCTGCAGATCGGCGACATGGCGGTCAACGTCATCGCCAAGGGCCGCGAGGTCTCCGGGCAGAACGACATCCGCTGCACGGTGTCCATCGGCGGGTTCGTGCCCAAGCCGCACACCCCCTTCCAGTGGGCCCCGCAGCTGTCGGCCGAGGAGACGGACGCGCGCCTGACCAAGCTGCGCGACAAGCTCCGCGGCGACAAGAAGTACGGCCGCTCCATCGGCTTCCGCTACCACGACGGCAAGCCGGGCGTGGTCGAAGGCCTGCTGTCGCGCGGTGACCGCCGCATCGGCGACGTCATCCGCGCCGTCTACGAATCGGGCGGTCGCTTCGACGGCTGGCGCGAGCACTTCTCCTACGACCGCTGGATGCGGGCGGCCGAGAAGACGCTGCCCGCGTACGGCGTGGACGTGGCCTGGTACACGACCCGCGAGCGCACCTACGAGGAGGTCCTGCCCTGGGACCACCTCGACTCCGGTCTCGACAAGGACTGGCTCTGGGAGGACTGGCAGGACGCCCTCGACGAGACCGAGGTCGAGGACTGCCGCTGGACCCCGTGCTTCGACTGCGGCGTCTGCCCGCAGATGGACACCCAGATCCAGATCGGCCCCACGGGCCAGAAGCTGCTGCCGCTGTCGGTCGTGAAGTAGCCGCCACGACGGCCGTCACCGCTGTCGCGCACGTGCCCCCGCCGGGATCCGGCGGGGGCACGCGCGTTCGGGCGGCGCCCGAAGGCCCGTGCGCCGCGGGGCGCGCCGAGCGGCTCGCCGATCCCGGTTCCCTCGACCCGGGCTGATCCTCCCGTGCAACCGAGGAGGTCACGGGCGCGTACTGTGGGTAGTACGACAGCTGACGGCGACGCGCACGCACCCGAGATCTCCCCGCGCCAGCGGGGGTGAGCCGGAGTAGCGGGCACGGCCGGACGGCTCCACAGACCTCGGACGGTGCGCGAGAGCGCCCGCCCCGCACAAGGAGAAGAACCACTGGGCAAGCGACAGCCCGAAGGCCCCCCTCCCGCACCGGTGGTACAGCGCATCCGACTGCGCTACACCAAGCGCGGCCGCCTCCGGTTCACCAGCCACCGCGACTTCCAGCGAGCCTTCGAGCGGGCCCTGCGCCGCGCCGAGGTTCCGATGGCCTATTCGGCGGGCTTCACCCCGCACCCCAGGGTCTCGTACGCGAACGCGGCCCCCACCGGGACCGGCAGCGAAGCCGAGTACCTGGAGATCGCCCTCGCCGCGCCCCGCGACCCGCAGACGCTGCGCGCCCTGCTCGACGAGTCGATGCCGGCCGGCCTGGACATCGTCGACGCCGTCGAAGCCCGCACCTCGGGCCTCGCGGACCGGCTCACCGCCTCGATCTGGGAACTGCGCCTGGACGGCACGGACCCCGCCGAGGCCGAGCGGGCCGTGGCCCTCTTCCTCGCCGCCGAGACCGTGGAGGTCCAGCGCCGTACGAAGAACGGCATGCGCACCTTCGACACGCGCGGCGCCGTCGTCAGCCTCGACCTGGCCGCGACCTCGGCCGTTCCGGCTGATAGGCCGCTGGACAGTGCTTGTGCGATACTGCGGCTGGTTGTTCGGCATCTGACACCTGCCGTTCGACCCGACGACGTCCTGTCCGGTCTCCGAGCTGTGGCCGACCTGGCGCCGCCGGTCCCCGCAGCGGTGACCAGGCTGGCGCAGGGGCTCTTCGACGAGGAGTCCGGCACGGTGACCGACCCGCTCGCGCCCGACCGCGAGGCCGTCACGGCCGCCCCACCCACGGCTGCCGTAGCGGCCGACGCGAAGGCGCCGGAAGGTCCCGCCGCGTAGGGACCGTCGTTGCCGCGCCACCCTGGCATCCGGGATCTTCCTGGGTCGGGCGGCGCAAAGACCTGAAGACTTCCGCCAGGCCGTACGGACAAACACGTACGGAACCGGCGGCCATGGACTACAGCTCCCGTGTGGCGCACGCGCCCCGGAGGCCGGTTCCGCGTTCATCGCGCGGAGCCGTGCCGGACCGGATGTCAGCCGCGGCGCCCGGGAGCGCGACGGGAGAACCCCGCACATGCTCAACAACGAGAACACCGCCAACGACAACACCGCCGAGGGCAACAGCCCCAGCGACAACCTGCCGCCGCGCAGGCGGCGCCGCGCCGCATCGCGGCCCGCCGGTCCGCCCGGCGCCGTCGTGACCGCCGAGACCTCCGAGGTCACCCCGGCCCCCGCCGCCGAGCCGGTCGCCGCGCCCGTCGAGGACGCCGCTCCCGCGCCGCGTGCCCGTCGTCGTGCCACCCGCGCCGTCGCCGCCCCGGCCGCCGAAGCCGCTCCGGTCGAGGCCGCGGCCCCCGCCGCCGAGCCGGTCGCCGCGCCCGCAGAGGACGCCGCCCCCGCACCC
>NZ_JBHWLC010000066.1:0-44471 GCF_042730635.1 Streptomyces sp. NPDC059917 | reverse complement strand
GGGCTGGAAAGTTCCGCCCCCGCCGTCGTTCGAGGCGCCCCCGGAGGACAGGCCGAGGGACCGGCGCGCTCCGGAGCAGACGGCCGAGGCACCGGCCGAGGCGCGAGCCAAGGCCCCGGCCCCGGCATCGGCACCGGCCATGTCCGTACCCGTACCGCCCCCGAGGGCCCGCGGCCCCGCATACCGGCCGCCCGCGGGCAGTAAGCATCCCCGACCACTCAGCGAGAGTTGGCATGTCGAACCTCACCGACCAGTCCACGCCCGGCTACGCCCTCACGGCCGACGAGGCCTCCGCCATCGCGGAGCTCTGCCTCGAACTGGCCGTCACCTACCCGTCCTTCGGCGACCCCGCCCTGCTGCGCGACCTGCCGCGGCTCGCGGCCGGGCTGCCGGAGGGAGTCCAGCGCTTCCTGCGCGAGTTCAAGCTGTCCGACCGTCGCGGCCACGTCGTGATCCAAGGGCACGACTTCGACCAGCGGCGCATCGGCCCCACCCCCGACCACTGGCGGGGCCGCACCCGGCCGGGCTCGGAGTTCCCCGAGGAGCTCCTGCTGATGCTGTACTCGGCGCTCCTCGGCGAGCCCTTCGGGTGGGCCACCCAGCAGGACGGCCACCTGGTGCACGACATCTTCCCGATCCGCCAGCACGAGAACGACCAACTCGGCATGGGCAGCGCCGAGTTGCTGACCTGGCACACCGAGGACGCCTTCCACCCCCACCGCAGCGACTACCTCGTCCTCGGCGCCCTGCGCAACCCGGACCACGTCCCCACCACCGTCGGCGAGCTGGACCTGTCCTCGCTGTCCGTCGAGGACATCGACATCCTCTTCGAGCCCCGGTTCTACATCGCCCCCGACGAGTCGCACCTGCCGAAGAACAACACGATCGACTCCGACGAGGAGGCGGCCCGCTTCGCCGCCATCCAGAAGATGATCGACGAGCGCCCCCTGGGCCCGCTCCTGTACGGCTCGCGGCAGGACCCGTACATGCGCCTCGACCCGTACTTCACCTCCGTGCCGGAGGACGACACCGACGCCCGGCGCGCCTACGACGCGCTGTTCAAGGTGGTGGACGCCGGGATGCGGGAGGTCGTCGCCGACCAGGGCGACGTGCTCTTCATCGACAACCACCGCGCCGTGCACGGACGGCTCCCCTTCCGGGCCCGCTACGACGGCACCGACCGCTGGTTGAAGCGGGTGTGCGTCACCGCCGACCTGCGGCGCTCCCGCGAGATGCGGGCCACGGCCGAGACCCGGCTGCTGGGCTGAGGCGCCGTGTCCGCCCCCACCCCCGCCGCCGCGTCCACCCTCACCCTGACCGATCTGGCCCGGGACCCCTGGCTGTTGCCCGAGGTGGACGCCCTGATCGGCGCGAACATGCCGGAGTTCATGAGCTGGGAGTCACCCGGCAACTGGCGCTGGCACGGCATGTACGACCGCTACCCGGCCCACCAGCTCTGCCTGGTGGACGAGGGCGGGCGCCTGGTGGCGGCGGCCAACGGGCTGCCGGTCCGCTGGGACGGCCTCGCCGCGTCCCTGCCAGCCGGCAGCGACGAGGTGCTGGTGGAGGCCGTGGACCGGGAGCCGCCCGAACGGCCCGACGCGGTGTGCATGCTGTCGGTCTCCGTGGACCCGGCGCGGCGGGCGGCCGGACACGCCGAGAGGTTGCTCACCGAGGTCCGGCGGCGCGCCGCGGGCCGGGCCCCGCGCGGCGTGATCATTCCGGTCCGGCCCACCCGCAAGCCCCGCTACCCGCTCGTACCGATCGCCGAGTACGCGGCCTGGCGCCGCCCCGACGGGCGCTGCTTCGACCCCTGGCTGCGCACCCACCTCGACCTCGGCGCGCGGCAACTGGGCATCGCGCAGCGGTCCCTGGTGATCCGTCAGCCCGTCGCGCGCTGGGCGGAGTTCCTCGGATACCCGCTGCCGGGCCCGGGGGACCACCCGCTCCCCGGCGGCCTCGTCCCGCTGCGCGTCACCGACGACGGCCACGGTACGTACGCCGAGCCGAACGTGTGGGTCCACCACCCGGTCGACGCCGGGCCGTGAGCCGACCGGCGCGGACCCGCGCCCCCGCACCCGTCCCCTCCCGCACCTCCGCGCACGTCCCCCACGTCCCCCACGTCCCCTTCCGACGAACCCTGGAGAGACCATGACCGCCGTACGCCTCGCGATCGTCGGGTGCGGCGCCGCCGCCCGCGGCTGCCACCTGCCCGCCCTGCCCCCGCTCAAGGGAGACGTCCGGCTGACCGCCCTCGTCGACCGTGACCCGCGCCAGGCCGAGGCCGCCCTCGCCCTCTACCGCGAACTGGGCGGTGCCGACGCCGACCAGGTGGTGATCGCCACCGACGCGGCCGAGGTCGCCGACGCCTTCGACGCCGCCGTGGTGGTCGCCCCGCACACCCTGCACACGCCGATCGTCGAGGCGCTGCTGGCCGCGGGCAAGCACGTCCTGCTGGAGAAGCCGATGACCACCTCGACCGAGGACGCCCGGCGCCTCGCCGCGACCGCGGCCGCCGACGGCGCCCCCGTGCTGGCCATGGCCCACCCCCGGCGCCTCTTCCCCGCCTACGCCTGGGTCAAGCGACTGATCGACGGCGGCGACCTCGGTGACGTGCTGCGCGTCGACTGGTCGGAGGGCCACCCCTACGCCCACGAGCCGGTCTCCTGGTCGATGTTCGACCGGCGCCTCGCCGGTGGCGGGGTGCTCACCGACACCGCCTCGCACGTCTTCGACACGCTGCTCTGGTGGCTCGGACCCGACGTGCGCGTCGTCCGGTCCGAGGACAACTCGCTCGGTGGGGTGGAGACCGACGCCACCGCCCACCTGCGCTTCGGCTCCGTCGACGTGCACTGCGACTTCAGTCGGCTGCGCGACCTCGGCATCTCCTGCAAGGTCACCGGCACCAAGGCGTCCGTCAGCATCGGCACCGACTTCCCGGCGGGGGAGTGCGTCCTGACCACGGCCGACGGCGAGGTGCTGCACCGCGGCGACGTGGACGCCGTCGCCCCCGCGCAGGACGAGTGGGAGCTGCTCTTCACCGAGCAGCTCGGCAACTTCGCCGCGGCCGTCCGCGGAACCGCCCCCGCCCACTCCACCCCCGAGGACGGCGTGCGCGTCGTCGAGCTGATCCAGGAGTGCTACGGCGGCCCCGCCCGCGAGCGGTCCGCCCAGCCCTGGACCACGCGGGGCACGGGCGAGGAGGCCGGCGACGGCGCGGGCCTGCCGGCGCTCGCCGGGCACACCGTCGCGGTCACCGGAGCCAGCGGCTTCATCGGCGGCCGGATCGTGGAGCGCCTGGCCCTCGGCACCGAGGCCCGGATCCGGCCCGTCGTCCGGGGCTTCGGCCGGGCGGCCCGCCTCTCGGTCCTGCCGCAGGACCGGATCGCCTTCCAGCAGGGGGACCTGCTGGACACCGACTCCCTGCGCGCGGCCTTCGAGGGCTGCGACACCGTCGTGCACTGCGCCTTCGGCAGCTCCGGCGACGAGGACGGACGCTGGGCCGCCTCCGTCGAGGGCACCGCGAACGTCCTGGCCGCCGCCCGCGCCGCCGGTGTGCGCCGCGTGGTGCACCTCAGCACCATCGACGTCTACGACCCGGCCGTCACCGGCGCGCTGACCGAGGAGTCCCCGGCGCGGCCGGCCGACGCCGAGGACCGCGAGTACGAGCAGCAGAAGCTCGCCGCCGAGCGGCTCGTGCTCGACGCCCACGCCCGCGACGGCGGACCGGAGACCGTGGTGCTCCAGCCCGGAGTGGTCTACGGGCCGTGGGGCGGCCAGTGGACCACCGCCCAACTGCGGCGCGCCGAGAGCGACTTCGCGCAGCTCCCGGCCGGTCCGGGCGCGGGCGTCTGCAACGCCGTGTACGTGGACGACCTGGCCGACGCCGTGCTCCTCGCCGTGGACACCGCGGCCGCGGCGGGCGAGCGCTTCCTCGTCGGGCACGCCGAAGAGCTGGGCTGGGGCACCTTCTTCGACGCGATCCGCGCCCTGCGGGGCGCGGGCGACCCGGCCGCCATCGAGGCGGGGGAACCGGTCGAGGAGTGGGAGCTGGACCTCTACCGCGCCACCGCCCGCGCCGACCACGCCAAGGCCCGCGAGGTCCTCGGTTTCACGGCCCGGGTCCCCTTCGCCGACGGCATCGCCCTGACCGGCCAGTGGGCCGGCTGGGCCGGCGAGCTGCCGGGGGCCGGGGCGTGAGCGCCGTCACCGACGTCCTCGTCGTCGCCCCGCACCCCGACGACGACGTCATCGGCTGCGGGGGCTCCATCGCCAAGCACGTCCGCGACGGCGCCCGGGTCACCGTCGTCATCGTCATCGGCCGCGAGCGCAGCGCGCTCGACGACGCCGTCACCGAAGCCGAGTTCGCCGCCGAGACGGAGGCCGCCGCCAAGGCCCTCGGCGTCCACCGCTGCATCCGACTCGACGAGCCCTCGCGGGACTTCCAGCCGAGTCGGCGGGTCCACCTCGACCTCGTGCGCATCCTGCGCGAGGTGCGCCCCCAGGTGGTCTACCTGCCGCACGACAACGACGACGACGTCGAGCACCGCATGGTCCACCAACTGACCACCGAGGCGCTGTGGATGGCGCAGTCGGAGTTCTTCCAGGAGGCGGGCGCGCAGCCGATGCCCGCCCCCCGGCTGGTGCTCGGCTACGAGGTGTGGGCGCCGATGGCCCGCTTCCAGTACGCCGAGGACATCGACGGCCAGATCGAGACCAAGGTCGAGGCGATGCGCGCGTACGTCTCCCAACTGCGGCACGCCGCCTGGGACGAGGGCATCCGCGGCCTGGCCCGCTACCGGGGCGCGGTCACGACCGGCTCCGGGCACGCGGAGGTGTTCCAGGTGCTCGGCCTGACCGGTGCCCATGCCGCGCTGCGCACCGGCGCCGGTGCGGGGACGGCTCCCGGGGCGGCCGGTCCGGCCGGTGCGGCGGGGGGCGGCCATGACTGACCGCCTCCTGGTGTGCGGGATCGGCTCCGGCATGGACCGCTCGCTCACCGAACTGCGCTCCCCGCGGCGCACGCTCGTCGTGGTCACCGACCGGCCCACCGAGCGGGTCCGGGCCGCCGCGGACGTACTGGTGGTCTGCGACCCGAACGACGCCGTCGCCGTCCTCGCCGAGCTGTCGGTGGCGGGCGTCGACCGGATCGACGGGGTGTTCTCGCTGGGCGCCGACAACCCGCCGGTGATCAGCACCCTCGCGCGGCGCTTCGGCTGCCCGGGGCTGCCCCTGGAGACCGCGCTCGACTGCACGCTCAAGGACCGGCGCCTGGCGATCCTGCGTGCGGCCGGGCTGGACCTGCCCCGCTTCACGACCGCCGGGAGCGTCGCCGAGGCGGTGCGGGCCGTCGCGGAGATCGGCCTGCCCGCGGTCATCAAGCCCAGCGACCAGACCGGTTCGCTGGGCGTGCTGAAGGTGGACCGCGCCGACCGGGTGCGGCCCCTGGCCGAGGAGGCGCTGCGGCTCAGCCCCGGCGGCCGCATCGTGATCGAGGAGTTCCTGGAGGGCACCGAGCACACCCTCGCCGCGTTCATGGTCGACGGGGAGCTGCACCGGTTCGGCTTCGCGGACCGCGAGTACGGACGCAAGGAGGAGTTCGCCCCGCACTTCTTCGAGGGCGGCGACACCCTGCCCAGCCTGCTGGACGCCGAGCAGATCGAGGAGGTCACCGAAACGGTCCGGCGCGGCGCACGCGCCCTGCGGCTGGACCCGGCGGTGATCAACACCGACATCCTGCGCACCCGGGACGGCCGGGTCGTCCTGCTGGAGATCACCGCCCGGCTGACGGGCGCCCGGATCGCCACCGAGGTGATGCGGCTGGCGACCGGCGTGGACCCGCTGCCCAACGTGGTCCGCCTCGCCCTCGGCCGACCCCTGGACCTCACCGAGCTGGAGCCCCGCCACAGCAGGGCCGTGGTCCAGCGGTTCCTGCCGGCGGACGGGGGCGTGGTCGAGTGGGCCGGCAACCCCCGCGACGTCGCCCGCCGGGCCGGGGTGCACGACGTGTTCTGGGGCCTGGACCTGGCCCCCGGCACCGTGCTGCCGTCCTACCGGGGCGGCGCCGACGTCCTGGCCGGGGTGATCGCCCACGCGGAACTACCGGCCGAGGCCGAGGCCGTCGCCGAACGCGCCCTGCGCGCCCTGCCCCTGCGCCTGAAGGCCCCGGCCTGATGTCCCCGTACGACGCGAAGAACCACGGCACCACGACGCACGGCACCACGAACCACGGCACCACGAACCACGGCGCCACGAAGCACGGCACGACCGAGACAAGGGAGAACGGGATGACCACCGACCCGGTGGACGAGGGCGCGGTCGACAAGGGCATCGCCCGGACCAGCGTGATCATCGCCCTGCGCGACGACCTGCGGATCGCCGACTGCATCGCCTCGATCGACGAGGACGTGGAGATCGTCCTCGCGCTCAACGGTCCCAGCGACGCGGTGCTGAAGCTGATCGCCGAACACCCCCGGCCGCTGACGGTCACCGAGATCGAGGACGTCGGCAACCTCGGCGCCGCCTACAACGCGGGGGCGGCCGCCACCGACCGCCAGTACCTGCTGCTGATGGACTCCGACTGCACCTTCGCCCCGGGCGTCGTACGCGACATGGTCCGCGCCGTGCTCACCGACCCGGTGGTCAAGGGGCAGGTCGTGTACGGGGAGTCGGACGGCACCCTCAGCCAACTGACCGCACGCGTGCGGGAGTTCGACGAGGGGGACTACGTCAGCGCGCTGTCCCCGCCGCTGATCTACAACCGCGACATCGTCGACCACATCGGCGGCTACCACTTCGACGAGCTGATCCACTGGTGCGAGGACCGGGAGTTCGACTTCCGGCTCCAGCTGGCCGGGATCCCCGTGGTCTACCTGCCGCAGGCGCGCATCTTCCACGACGCCCAGCACGGCTTCGCCAACATGCGCAGCTACTTCCGCTACGGCGTCGGCGAGGGCATCGCGCAGGAGACCGGCGTCTTCACCACACCGGCCGTGCCCGTCGTGTGGCGGCTCTTCGAGGCGTCCCGGACCCTGGTGCACTGCGCCCGGGACAAGGGCGTCGGCGCGGCCGCCTACTACGCCCTGCTCAAGGCGGCCTTCCACGTCGGCACCGCGCACCACCTGCTCAACGACCCCTACCGGGTGCGCGACCGCTACCCCGCGTCGGCCAAGCGGGCCCGGCTGGTGATGTCGATCCCGCAGCACAGCACCAAGCTGACCGGCGCCCAGGCCAGGCGGCTGCGGCGGGCGCACTGGGAGGCGGGCCGGCGGATCGAGAAGGTGGCCGACCTGACGGTCTTCCACCCCGATGCCGCCGGCCCGGGCCCCGCCGCGCCGTCAGTCGGCGAGGCGCGGCAGCAGCAGGCGTGAGGGAAGGTCACCGCCGTGGTGGACGGTGTGGTGCGCGGGGACCGGCGGATGCACGTCGAAGCGCGGCGCGTTGCTCGCCGCGACCTCGACGCGGACGCGGTGCCCCGGGCGGAACACGTGCCCGACGGCGCCCAACCGCACGGTGACCTCGACCGCCCCGGTCGCCGCCGGATCCAGCCGCCGGATGCCGTCGCACAACAGCTCGGCCCGGCCGTCCGGGTGGACGTCGACGAGCTTGCCCGTCACGTCCGCCCCCGCGGCGTCCGGGGTGACGTACACGGTGAGGACCGTGTCCCCGAGCACGGTCAGCGCGGCGGTGAGCGGCTCGCCGGTGAAGCACAGCACGTCGGCGCGCCGCTCCACCTCCCGCTGGTCGAGCGGCCCGCAGTCCCCGCCGGTGTACTGGCCGGGCAGCGCGGTCGCCCCGCCGGTGGTCGGCACCGGGTCGCCCGGATCGTGGTGCAGCGGGTCGGCGCCGGCGCGGACCGGCGCGGGACCCGGCCGCAGGGCCCGGCCGTCGAGGTGCAGGACGAGGTCCTCGGTGCCCGGGACCGGCCAGTCGGGGAAGGTGCGCCACGCGTCCGCGCCGGTCACGAAGAGCCGTACGGGGTCCGGTGCGGGCGGGCCGCCCCGACCCCGCAGGTGCCGGTCGAAATGCTCCAGGTGGAGCCCGGTGACATCGAGCCGACTTTCGTCCGCGGCCAATCCGTAGCGGCGCTGCGGGAAGATTCCGTCGGTCACGCAGTGGGACCACGGGCCGACCACCAGTCGGGAATCCGTGCCGAATTCTCGAATTCCCCGGTAATTCTCCAGGGCGCCGTTCAGGAAGATGTCGTACCAGCCCGTCAGGTGCAGCGCGGGGACCTCGATCGCCGCGTACGCGTCCCGGGGGGCGCGCCGCCAGTACGGGTCGCCGCCGGGGTGCTCGCGCCACTGCCGCCAGTACGGGGCCAGCCGGTCCAGCAACTCCGCGGCGGCCTCCGGATCGCGGTACAGCTCGTCGATCCGGTCCACCGCCCCGGCCACCTCGGCGAGGTCGGCCGGCGCCAGAGCGGCCCCGTCGAGCAGCAGGTCGTACAGCACCCAGTAGAGGAGGAAGCCCAGCTGGAAGGCGCCGCCCTGGCGGGTCCAGCCCTCGTCGAAGCCGGATCCGGCGACGTGCGGGACGACCGCGCCCAGGCCGGGCGGGCGTTCACCGGCCGCGAGCAGCGCCGCCATCGCCTCGTACGAGCGGCCGAACAGCCCGGCCGTGCCGTCGCACCACGGCTGGCCGAGCGCCCAGGCCACGGTGTCCGCGCCGTCCGCCGCCTCGTTCCAGTACGGCTCGAAGGCGCCGCCGGAGCCGAACCGGCCGCGCACGTCCTGCACCAGCAGCGCGTAGCCGTGGCGCACCAGGCGCAGCCCGTCGACGGAGGCCCCGCCGGGTGCTCCGGATTTCCCGTAGGGGGTCCGGCGGATCAGGACCGGGACCGGTCCGGTCGATTCGGGGAGGTAGAGGTCGGCGCTCGATAACGTGCCGTCCCGCAGGGGTATTTTCACGTCGTGTTCTATCGATATTCGCACCCGCTCATATTCCAACAGGACGAGGACGATCACAATGCAGTCCGCCGGAATCGATTTTCTGGAACCCTTCTTCGCGACGGCCCGCGCCGATCCGGCCCGCCCCGCCGTCGTCGACAACGGGCTCGCCGTCGGCTACGGCACCCTCGCCGCCTGGGCACTGGAGGTGGCCGGCTCCCTCGCCCCGCGCACCGGGCGGCCGCAGCCCCCCGTGGGGATCGTCGCGCACCACTCGGCCCGGGACGTGGCGGCCGTCCTGGGCGTGCTCGCGGCGGGCCGCGCCTACGTACCGCTGGAGGCCGACCACCCCGGGGCCCGGCTGGAGGCGGTCCTGGACCGGCTCGGCGTCCACGAGGCCGTCGCCACCGCGGACACCGGCTGGCAGCCCCCCGTCCCCGTGGTGCACCGCCCGCGCTGGACGCCCGCGCCGGTGACCCCCGCGCGGGCGGCCGTGCACCCCCGCTCCGGCGCGGGCCCCGAGGACCCCGCGTACGTGCTGTTCACCTCGGGCTCCACCGGCGAGCCCAAGGGCGTGGTGGTGCCGCACCGGGCTCCGGCGGCCGTGGTGCCGCTGCTGCGCGACCTCTACGGCGTCGGACCGGGCGAGAGCGTGCTGCACTTCCACGGCGCGGGCGGCGACACCAGCCTGGAGGAGATCCTCCCGACCCTGACCGCCGGTGCGACCCTCGTCATCGACGACGCGGCGCGCGAGCGCTTCGCCGAGGTCGTCGAGGACCAGGAGGTCTCCGTCGCCGTCCTGCCCACCGGCTTCTGGTACGCCCTCACCGGCGACCTGCTCCACCGGGGCGCCCGACTCCCCGCGTCCCTGCGCACGGTGGTGATCGGCGGCGAGGCCGTGCGCGCCGACATGCTCCGGCGCTGGCAGCGCCTCGGCGCGTCCGGCGTGCGGCTGCTCAACACCTACGGGTCCACCGAGACCGCGCTGGTGACGCACGCGGTGCAGTTGGCCGGGCCGGGCGCACCCGCACTCGCCGACCCCGACGGGGACCTGCCCGTGGGGCGGCCGCTGCCGCACATCGGGCAGTACGTCGACGCCGCCACCGGCGAACTGCACGTGTCCGGACCGGGGTTGGCCCTCGGCTACCACGGCGACCCGGCGGGCACCGCCGCCCGGTTCGCCGAGCGCGACGGAACCCGCTGGTACCGCACCGGCGACCTGGTGTCCGAGACGGCCGACGGCGCCGTGGTCTTCCGGGGCCGCTCCGACCACCAGGTCAAGATCCGCGGCCACCGGGTGGACCTGATCGCGGTGGAGGCCCTCGTCGGCGACTGCGAGGGGGTGCTGGCCGTCGCCGCCGCCCGGGTGGAACGGGCCGAACACAGCACGCTGGCCGCGTTCTTCGTACCGCTGCCGGACCACGACCCGACCGCCGTCGCGGCGGCGGTCCGCGCCCGGCTGGCCCGCACCGCGCCCCCGCACCTCGTACCGAGCCTCCTCGTGCCGGTCGCCGAGCTGGAACGGACGCACACCGGCAAGGTGGACCGCGACGCCACCCGTGACCGGCACGTACCGACCGCGGGAGCGACCCGATGACCGCCGCCCCCGCCCGGAAGGCCGCCGCCCCGGACGGACGGCCCGGCACCGACGCCGCGAAGGACACGGCCGCCCTCGCCGCCCGCGCCTCCCGGCACCTCGGCGTGGAACTCGACCCGGCGAGCGCCCGACCCGACGAAACGGGCTGGGACTTCCGGGTCACCCACATCCGGGCCGCCGACGGAACCCCGTGGATCCTGCGCAGCCCGCGGCGGCCCGAGGCCGCGCGCCAACTCGCCGTCGAGGGAGCCGTACTGGCCGCCGTGCGCGACCGCGTCCCGGTCCCGGTGCCCGACTGGCGCCTGCACGCCCCGGACCTGGTCGCCTATCCCCGCCTGCCCGGCGAACCGGCCGGGAGCGAGGACCCCGACACCCTGGTCTACGGCTGGTCGACCGACCCGCTCGCCCACCCGACCGGCTACCTGGAGCCGCTCGCCCGCACCCTCGTCGCGGTGCACGCCACCGCACTCGAAGGAGCCGACGGCGCCCCGCTCCTGCCCGGCCCGGCCCCGGCCGGACCCGACGCCGTACGCGCCGCGATCGCGGCCCGGCTCGCCCGGGCCCGGGCCGAACTGCCGCTCCCCGCCGAGGGGATCCGGCGCTGGGAGAGCTGGCTCGACGACGACGGCCTGTGGCCGCGCCGACTGACGCTCGTCCACGGCGACGTGCACCCCGGGCACACCCTCGTGGTCCGCCCACCGGCCGGACCGCCGGTCCTGTCCGGGCTGCTGGACTGGGCCAACGCCGCCGTGGGCGACCCGGCGGCCGACTTCGTCGACATGCTCTACGCGGGCGGGACCGAGGTCCTCGACGGCCTCCTGGACGCCTACCGGGCGGCGGGCGGCGAGGTCCCCGCCGGCATGCGGGCGCACATCCTCGCGCGCGCCTCGTTCCTGTGGGTGCACGTGGCCCTGCGCGGCCTGGACACCGGCCGCCCCGCCTGGGTGCGCACGGCGCTGACCAGGATGGCGCCGTGACCGGCCCCACCGGCGCGGAGCCGGACCGCGGGGCGGACCGTACGACGGGCCGCACGCCCGGGGGAGCGGCGTACACCCTCCACTCCCCGGCCGGTGCCGCGGGCGCACCGGTGGTGCTGGTCGCCGGGGCGGGCGGCAGCGGGCGGATCTGGGAGCACCACCAGGTGCCCGCCCTGACCGCGGCCGGGCATCGGGCGGTGACCTTCGACCACCCGCCCGGGGCGACCGGACCGGTCGCGCTCGCCCGCGCGGTGAGCGAGCTGGTGACCTTCCTCGCGCTGCCGCCCTGCCCCCTGGTCGGCCACTCCCTCGGCGCCCTCGCCGTCCAGGAGCTGCTCCTGGAGGAGCCGCGGCTGGCCAGTGGCGCGCTGCTCGCCGCGACCCGGGGCCGGCCCGACCCGGTCGGTCGGGCGATGGCGCGCGCCGAAGCCGCCCTCGCCGACGCGGGCGGCCGCCTGCCGCCCGCGTACGAGGCCTTCGTCCGCCTGGGACAGAACCTCTCGCCGCGGACCCTGGCCGACGGGGGCGCGGTCGAGGAATGGCTCGACCTGTTCGAGATCGCCGCCCTGACCGGAGCCACCAGCGCCCACGGCCCGGCCGCGCCCGACCGCGACCGGCTGGCCGACTGCGCCCGGATCACCGCACCGGTGCGGGTCGTGGGCTTCGCCGACGACCTGCTGGCGCCCGCGCCGCTCGGCCGGGAGGTGGCGGGGGCGATCCCCGGCGCCCGCTGGACGGAGCTGCCCGACACCGGCCACCTCGGCTTCCTGGAACGGCCCGCCGCCTTCAACGCCCTCCTGCTGGACTTCCTCGCCACCCTGACCCCGACCGACCCCGGAGCAGCCCGTGTCCACTGAAACGGCCCCCGCGACCGACCCCGCCCCCGCGCCGAGCGCCACCGCGCCCGTCGTCGACGTCGTGTACGTCGGTCAGGAGGCGCCCGCCTCCTGGGCCGCGGCCGTGTACCTGTGCGGCCCCACCCCCGTCGACCCCGCCGAGCCCTCCTGGCGCCCGGACGCCGTGGCCGCGCTGCGGGCCGCGTGGACGGGCACCGGCGGGCTGGCGGTCTTCCTGCCCGAGCCGGTGCCCGGCGGCGGCTACCCCCCGTACGCGGACCAGATCGCCTGGGAGGAGGAGGCCATGCGCCGCTCGGACGCGATCCTCTTCTGGATCCCCCGGGACATGGAGCGCCTCCCCGGCCTGGTCTCGAACATCAAGTGGGGCACCTGGTGCGGCTCCGGCCGCGCCGTGCTCGGCGCGCCGCCGCAGGCCGAGCGCATGGCGTACCTGCTGCACTTCGCCGAGGCGCTCGGCGTCCCGGTGGAACGCACCGTCGCGGGCGCGGCCGCCGCGGCCCTGCGCGTCGCCGGACCGGGGGAGGAGCGGGCCGGAGCGGAGCGCTGCGTACCGCTGGCGGTGTGGCGCAGCGCGGAGTTCCGGCAGTGGTACGCACGGCGCCTCGGGGACGGCGACCGCCTGCTCGACGCGCGCGTCGAGTGGTACGCGCCGACCGGCGGCCCGGACGCCGCCGCCTGGCTGCTGACCGTCGAGGTGGCGCCGGGCGACGGCGCCGCCCCCGGGGTCCACCGGCTGCTCGCGGCTCAGGGGCAGGGGGCGCTCATGTAGAGCGCGTGCTCGCCCTCCGACTCGGTGCCCAGGTAGAGGGCGGTGTCCAGGCCGCAGAAGGCGAAGCCCATCCGCCGGTAGGCGTGCACGGCCGGGGCGTTGACGTTGGTGACCTCCAGCCAGACGTGCCCGGCGCCGTGCTCGGCCGCGACGTCCCGCGCACGCCCCATCAGGGCCCGGCCCACGCCCCGGCCCCGGTGCTCCGGGGCGACCTCGATGTCCTCGATGGTCAGTCGGCGGTTCCACGGGTTGTAGGAGACGGTGACGAAGCCGGCGAGGGCGCCGTCGGCGCCGATGGCCACCACGGTGTGGTCGCCGT
Organism: Streptomyces sp. NPDC059917; assembly: GCF_042730635.1. Lineage (NCBI taxonomy): Bacteria > Bacillati > Actinomycetota > Actinomycetes > Kitasatosporales > Streptomycetaceae > Streptomyces > Streptomyces sp. NPDC059917. Next base: position 31,064 of record NZ_JBHWLC010000066.1, on the reverse strand, counting down.
CCTGCGCACCGTCCTCCTCGCCGCTGCCGTCGTCCTCGGGGAAGACCTTGGTCAGGGGCGGATCCACCGGGACCTCGCGCAGGGCGAAGCCGTCGGCGGTGACGGCCACCCGGAAGACGCTCGCGGTGGTGAAGGACCCGTCGAGCGCCTCGATGGCCTCGGTGTCCTCGGGCCGGGCGGCCCGGAGCGCGTAGGCCGCGCCGTCGGTGTCGGGGGTCTGCAAGGGAGTGGTCATGACGCGAGGCTACGACCGACCTGCCCGGGAAGGGGCGGGTTTCAGCCGGTTACGGCGCCCCGCACGGCCCCGCGACCCGCGGACCCCCGGCCCGGCCGGGACGGACCCGGCCGGGCCACCTGCCGCGGGTCAGGCGGGGAGCAGCGCCTCGATGGCGGCAACGAGCTCGGGGGCCTCCGGCTCGGTGCGCGGACGGAAGCGGCCGACGACCTCGCCCTCGGGGGAGATCAGGAACTTCTCGAAGTTCCACTGGATGTCGCCCGCCTCGCCCTCGGCGTCGGCGGTCTTCACCAGCTCCGTGTACAGCGGGTGTCGGTTCTCACCGTTGACCTCGGACTTCTCCAGCATGGGGAAGGTGACGCCGAAACCGGTGGCGCAGAACGTCTGGATGTCGTCCGCCGTGCCGGGCTCCTGGCCGCCGAACTGGTTGCACGGCACGCCGATGACGGTGAAGCCCTTGTCGGCGTACGCGAACTGGAGGCGGGCCAGGCCCGAGTACTGGGGGGTCAGCCCGCACTGGGAAGCGGTGTTCACCAGCAGGATCGCCTTGCCCTTGTGCGCCGCGAGGCTGGTGGGCTCGTCGGACAGGGTGGTCAGGGGGATGTCGTACAGGCTCAAGGCGCTCTCCTCGGAAGGGCAGGACTGACAGACGGAGCAACAACGCGCGCGAACGAGGTGTTCCGCCCCGCGCCACGCGTTCCGTCCGACCCTAGGCGGTCCCCCCGGGCTCAGCCCCGGGCCCCCGTCCCCGCCAGCTCGTCCGCCGGGTCGTTGATCGGCTGGGGCATTCCGGTCAGGTCCATCACGAAGAGCGGTATCCCGAGGTCGTCCGCGCGCTCCCGCGCGTCCTGCGTGTACCCGGCCAGCGAGAAGTAGGCGCAGGACGAGGACGCGGTCAGGCCGTTCAGCCAGACGCACTCCACCGCGCGCAGCCCCGTCGGCGCCGTCGTCGGATCCACCTGGGCGACCAGTCCGGGCGCCCGCAGGTCCACCGCCGCGGCGGGCGCCACCGGCCCGTCGGGCTGGCGCACGTCCGTGAAGCCCAGCCAGCGCAGGTAGAGGGCGGCCGTCGACACCGCGTCCCGGGCCGTACGGATGGTCACCGGCCGGAAGGCGGGCCGCGGCGCGGGCGCGCTCGGCGGCGCGGCGTGCGCGGCCCGCGGATCCGCCGGGTGCCCCGGACCCCCGTGACCCGCGTCGTCCACCGGGTGCACCGGCACCCGGCACACCGTCCCGCACGACCCGCAGCCCACCTCGGGGTGCGGCCACTCGCCCACCCGCCCGCAGGCCCCGCACCGCACCGCGACCCAGGCCTCCGACCAGGTGCGCCGGGTCAGCGGCCGGGGCGCCGCCGAGCGGTCCAGCGGGGGCGTGACCGGGCTCCCGCAGGCGCACGGGAAGGAAGGGGCGGTGTAACCGTTCTCGCGCAGGCACGCCGGGCAGCGCACCGGTACCGATTCCGCCATGGCCGTGTGTCCCCCTCCGTCGCCGTGCGCCCCCGCGCGGGTGGGTCCATGCTCCACCACCGCGGTGCCCGCGGACCCGGTCATTAGTGCAACTCACCGAGAAGATCGCGGCTTTTGGTGCTTTCCGGGGTTCCCCACCGCCTTGACGTGCGCGAAGCCGCCGCTTAGCTTGTTCCGTATAGCAGAACAAAACTTCCGGATTACGGAAAAGCCTGACCGTCAGACCCGCAGGAGAACTCGATGCCTCGTATGACAGCCGCCGCCGCTGCAGTGGAGATCCTCAAGCGCGAGGGCGTTTCGCAAGCGTTCGGCGTGCCCGGCGCTGCGATCAACCCGTTCTACCGCGAGCTCAAGAACGTGGGCGGCATCGCCCACACCCTCGCCCGCCACGTCGAGGGCGCCTCGCACATGGCCGAGGGCTACACCCGCACGACCCCGGGCAACATCGGCGTCTGCATCGGTACGTCCGGCCCCGCCGGTACCGACATGATCACCGGCCTGTACTCGGCCATCGCGGACTCGATCCCGATCCTGTGCATCACCGGTCAGGCCCCGGTCTCCAAGCTCCACAAGGAAGACTTCCAGGCCGTCGACATCGCGTCGATCGCCAAGCCGGTCACCAAGAAGGCCACCACGGTCCTGGAGGCCGCGCAGGTCCCCGGCGTGTTCCAGGAGGCCTTCTACCTGATGCGCTCCGGCCGTCCGGGCCCGGTCCTCATCGACCTCCCGATCGACGTCCAGCTGACCGAGATCGAGTTCGACCCCGACCTGTACGAGCCGCTGCCCGTGCACAAGCCGGCCGCGACCCGCAAGCAGGCCGAGCGCGCGATCCAGTACCTGCTCGCCTCCGAGCGCCCGCTGATCGTCGCCGGTGGCGGCATCATCAACGCCGACGCCTCGGACCTGCTGGTCGAGTTCGCCGAGCTGGTCGGCGTCCCGGTCATCTCCACCCTCATGGGCTGGGGCACCATCCCGGACGACCACGAGCTGGCCGCCGGCATGGTCGGCGTCCAGACCTCGCACCGCTACGGCAACGCGACGTTCCTGGAGTCGGACTTCGTCCTGGGCGTCGGCAACCGCTGGGCCAACCGCCACACCGGTTACAACCTGGACGCCTACCGCGGCGACCGCAAGTTCGTCCACGTCGACATCGAGCCGACCCAGATCGGCAAGATCTTCGCCCCGGACCTGGGCATCGTCTCCGACGCCAAGGCCGCGCTGACGATCTTCATCGAGGTCGCCAAGGAGCTCAAGGCCGAGGGCAAGCTGCCCGACTACAGCGCCTGGGTCGCCTCGCACCTGGAGCGCAAGGGCTCGCTGCAGCGCCGCACGCACTTCGACAACATCCCCATGAAGCCGCAGCGCGTCTACGAGGAGATGAACAAGGCCTTCGGCCCGGAGACCCGCTACGTCACCACCATCGGTCTGTCCCAGATCGCCGGTGCGCAGATGCTGCACGTCTTCAAGCCGCGCCACTGGATCAACTGCGGCCAGGCCGGTCCGCTCGGCTGGACCATCCCGGCCGCGCTGGGCGTCGCCACCGCCGACCCGCAGACCCCCGTCGTCGCCCTGTCCGGCGACTACGACTTCCAGTTCATGCTGGAGGAGCTGGCCGTCGGTGCGCAGCACAAGATCCCGTACGTCCACGTCCTGGTGAACAACGCCTACCTGGGCCTGATCCGTCAGGCGCAGGGCGGTCTCGGCATCAACTTCGAGGTCAACCTCGAATTCGAGAACATCAACGCCCCCGAGCTGGGCGTCTACGGCGTCGACCACGTCAAGGTCGTCGAGGGTCTCGGCTGCAAGGCCATCCGCGTCACGGACCCGAACGAGCTGGGTGCCGCTCTCGAGGAGGCCAAGAAGCTGGCCGCCGAGTACAGCGTCCCGGTCGTCGTCGAGGCCATCCTGGAGCGCGTCACCAACATCGCGATGAGCAAGACGGTCGACATGAGCGACGTCACCGAGTTCGAAGAGCTCGCGACCGAGCCGGGTCACGCCCCGACCGCGATCCGCCCGATCTCCGCCTAGTCCGCCTCTTTCCACCTGGCTGGTCTAGCACCACGCAGCGGCCCCCGTCCCTCCTCCAGGAGGGACGGGGGCCGTTCCGCGTCACATCCGGGCCACAGGTCCCGGACCCCGTTCCACCGTGCGGCCCGGTTCTCAGGCGGGCTCGGTCGGCCGCGGGCCCAGCTCCGCGTCCACCGCGCCCGCGAGCAGGGCGCGCGCCCGCTCGACGGTCAGCGAGCCGCTCAGCCAGCGCTCGCTGAGCCCCTCCACCAGCGCCGTGAGCCGCTCCGCGACGTCCTCCGGGTCGGCCCGCAGGTCGGCCAGACCGGCCGCCTGGGCGTCGGCGACGGAGTCGGCGGTGTCCCGGCACCAGGTGCGCGTGGAGCGCGCCAGGGTCTCGCGCAGGTCGTCGTCGAAGATGGCGCTGGCCCGCAGCTCGCCCCACGCGATGCTGTTCTCGCGCACCCGGGCGGTGTCCTGGAGCTCGCCGAGCAGCAGCTGGAGGAGGAGCGCGCGGGGGTCCCGCGCGCTGCTGTGCGCCTCGTCGGTGTATCCGGTGGCACGGGCGCTGATGAAGTCGAGGGTGCGCCGGATCAGGCCCGCGCGGTCCTTGAAGTGGTAGTAGATCAGCGCGGTCGAGACGTCGGCCTCGGCCGCCAGCTCCTCGACGCGCAGGCCCCGCACGCCGCTGCGCGCGATGACCCGTACCGCTGCTTCGAGGATCAGCACTTGACGATCTGCCACGCGGATCGCACCTTCCGGTCGGTAACCCCTTGACTGACCTTTCAGTCAGGTATCACGATAGCCCTCACCGGCCTTCCTGACCCGCCTTTCAGGCGAATCGTTCTGACTGAAAATTTAGTCAGCCGTATGGAGCCGGGGCCCGCCGTACCGAGGGAGTACTCCGATGAACCCGCGCATGCCCGCCGAGTGGGCCGAGCACGAAGCCTGCCTGATGGCCTGGCCGACCCGTCCGTCCCTGTGGGGCCCCGCCTTCGAGGCCGCCAAGCACGAGTACGCCGCCGTGGCCCGCGCCATCGCCGCCTTCGAGCCGGTCATCATGATCGCCGCGCCCGGCCGCGCCGACGAGGCCCGCGCCTACTGCGGCGACGATCCCGGCATCGAGGTCACCGAGCTGCCGATCGACGACTCCTGGCTCCGCGACTCCGCCCCGATCTTCGCCTACGACGAGCACGGCGCCCGGGTCGGCGTCGACTTCCGCTTCAACGCCTGGGGCGAGAAGCACCACCCCTGGGCCGCCGACGACAAGCTCTCGGGGCTGCTGCTGGACCGCCTCGGCATCCCGCGCGTGCACTCCTCGATGATCCTGGAGGGCGGTGCCTTCACCGTGGACGGCGAGGGCACCCTGATCACCACCGAGCAGTGCCTGCTCCACCCCAACCGCAACCCGCGGATGAGTCGCGCCGAGATCGAGGACGAGCTGAAGCGCCGGCTCGGCGTCGAGAAGGTGATCTGGCTGCCCTACGGGGGCCTGGAGGACACCGAGACCGACGGACACGTCGACGGCGTCGCCGCCTTCGCCGCGCCCGCCCGGGTCGTCGTCTCCCTCCCGGAGGACCCGGCGCACCCCGACTACGCCCGGATGCGCGCCAACCTCGCCGTCCTGGAGGCCAGTACGGACGCCCGCGGCCGCGCGCTGGAGATCGTCAAGGTCCCGCAGACCGTCTACGGCGAGGTGGACGGCGCCCCGGTCGAGGTCTGCTACCTCAACTTCTACCTGGCCAACGGCGGCTGCGTGGTCCCGGTCGGCGGCACGGCGGCCGACGAGGCGGCCCTCGCCGTCATCGCCGCGGCCCTGCCCGGCCGCAAGGTGGTCGGCGTACCGGCCCCGGTCCTCGCGTACGGCGGCGGCGGCGTCCACTGCATCACGCAGCAGATCCCGAAGGACCTCACCGCGTGAGCACCGCCGACGCCCCCGCCACGGGTGCGGGCACCGTCACCGCCACGGCCTCCGCCGACGGGTACGAGCTGCACACCTGCTACGGCTCCCCGCTCGGCTCCCCGGCCCGGTTCCAGCCCGCCGAGCGCCCCGCGCTGCGCGTCGGGCTGGTCCAGACGCGCTGGTACGCCGACGAGGCCGAGCACGACGAGCGGCTGCGCGAGGGCGTGGCGCTGGCCGCCTCCGAGGGCGCGAAGGTGGTCTGCCTGCCCGAGCTGACCCGCAGCCCCTACTTCTGCAACACCGACGACCCCATGGCCGACGGCGCCGCCCGCTACCTGGAGGACGTCGAGGACGGCCCGACCGTCCGGCTGATCACCGAACTGGCCACCGGCCTGGGCATCACCGTGCACGCCTCGCTCTACGAGCGGGCCGAGGACGGCGGCCTCGGCTACAACACCGCGGTCTGCGTGGATCCGGACGGCAAGCTGGTCGCCCGTACCCGCAAGAACCACATCCCGGCCTTCCCCGGCTACCGCGAGGACCTGTGCTTCCGGCCCGGCGACAGCGGATTCCCGGTGGTCGGCCTCGAAGGGGCCCGCTTCGGCTTCCCCACCTGCTGGGACGAGTGGTTCCCCGAGCTGGCCCGGGCCTACGGCCTGCACGGGGCGGAGATCCTGGTGCACCCCACGGCCATCGGCTCGGAGGTGGACCTCCCGGACTTCGACACCCGGCCCATGTGGGAGCACGCGATCAGCGCGAACGGCCTGGCCAACGCGCTCTTCATGATCGTGCCGAACCGCATCGGCACCGAGGGCCGCTCCACCTTCTACGGGTCCTCGTTCATCTCCGACCCCTACGGCCGGGTCGTGCTCCGCGCCCCGCGCGATCGCCCCGCCGTCCTGGTCGCCGACCTCGACCTCGACCAGCGCCGGGACTGGCTGGAGTTCGGCCTGATGCAGACCCGGCGCCCGGAGCTCTACGGCCAGCTCACCGAGCGCACCGGCTGAGCACCCGTACCGGCCGCCCGTGCGGGGCGGCCGGTACGGACACGACAAAGCGCCGAGTCACGGGACCGTCCGTGACTCGGCGCTCTGGTCTGTTACCGCCCGACGGGACGAGGCTGGCGCGACAGGACATTCGCACCCGCCGGGCGGGGTTCGTGGGGGAGGTGGTCCTGCTCGTTCTCCGTGGTCCACAGGGGGCACTGTGCGTGGCCCCCTATATATAAGGAGAAGGAGAGGAGTGGCTGGGACCGCGGTGGTGGCGACAGGACACCTTGGCTTCGTCTCCCTCAGGTCAAGAGACAAGCCGCTGGGCCTTTACCACCGCACTGGCTCGACACCACCGCGGTCCTCGTCCTGCCCTCACCGCGTACCACCCCTCATCCGGGTTCGCGGTGCGGGCTCAGCACCCGGAATCTGACCTCCCGTCAAATTCCGGACGCAGCCTGTGGGCTCCTAGCCTTCGCGCAGGGCGCGAACGGCCTCCTCGACGCGCTTGCCGTAGTCGGCGTCCGCAGCGTGGAAGTGAGCCAGGTTCTTCTCGATGACGTCCTCCAGCGTGACCTGCGAGAGGCCACCGGCGATGTTCGCCACCAGACGCTGCTTGGCGTCCTCGGACATCAGCCGGTAGAGCTCGCCGGCCTGGAAGAAGTCGTCGTCCTTGGTGTGGGCCGGGGCCTCGTGCGTGCCCGTGTAGCCGCTGACCGCGAGCGGAGCGCCGAGCGCCAGACCGGTCTCGGCCGGACCCTGGTGCGAGTTGGGCTCGTAGTTCTTGTCGTGGCGCGAGCCGTTGCGCAGCGCCATGACGCCGTCGCGGCCGTAGTTGTCGGCCTTGCCCGCCTTCGGAGCGTTGACCGGCAGCAGGGTGTGGTTCACACCGAGGCGGTAGCGCTGGGCGTCGGCGTAGGCGAAGAGGCGGCCCTGGAGCATCTTGTCCGGCGAGGCGGTGATGCCCGGGACGAAGTTGTTCGGGGAGAACGCCGACTGCTCGACCTCGGCGAAGACGTTGTCCGGGTTGCGGTCGAGGACCAGGCGGCCCACGCGCTGCAGCGGGTAGTCGCTGTGCGGCCACACCTTGGTGAGGTCGAAGGGGTTGAAGCGGTAGTCCGCGGCCTCGGCGGCCGGCATGATCTGGACGTAGAGGGTCCAGCTCGGGTTCACGCCGCGCTCGATCGCCTGGAGCAGGTCGGTCTGGTGCGAGTTCGCGTCCGAGCCGACGAGCTCGGCGGCCTGCTCGCCCGAAAGGCAGCGGATGCCCTGGTTCGTCTTGAAGTGGTACTTGACGAAGAAGGACTCGCCCTGGGCGTTGGTCCACTGGTACGTGTGGGAGCCGTAGCCGTTCATGTGGCGGTAGGACGCCGGGATGCCGCGGTCACCCATCAGCCAGGTGATCTGGTGCGTCGCCTCGGGGGCGTGCGCCCAGAAGTCCCAGACGTTGTCCGGCTCCTGCTTGCCCGTGAAGGGGTCGCGCTTCTGGGAGTGGATGAAGTCGGGGAACTTGATCGGGTCCTTGATGAAGAACACCGGGGTGTTGTTGCCGACGAGGTCGTAGTTGCCCTCTTCGGTGTAGAACTTCAGGGCGAAACCGCGGGGGTCGCGCACGGCGTCCGCGCCGCCGAGCGAGTCGGCCACGGTGGAGAACCGCAGGAAGGTCTCGGTCTTCTTGCCGACCGTGTTCAGGAACGCGGCGCTGGTGTACGCGGTGACGTCGTCCGTCACCTCGAAGTGGCCGTACGCGGCGCTGCCGCGGGCGTGCACCACGCGCTCCGGGATGCGCTCGCGGTTGAAGCGGGCGAGCTTCTCAAGGAGCTGCTGGTCCTGAATCAGGAGCGGGCCACCGACGCCGGCGGTGGCGGAGTTCTGGTTGTCGGCGACCGGGGCGCCGGACTCGGTCGTCAGCGTGCGCTTCGACATGGTGACCTTCCGTACGGGTAACTGCTGGCGGAAAGAGTCTTCCGTCATGCGGAGGAGCCTAATTTCGGCGAGAACTCAACGTCAACAGTTTGTTGAAGAAAGATGAAGAAAGGCTGGAGGTGAGGTGATCCGGACGGTGCCGGCGCTTGGGCGCGACAGGACAGGTGTCAGCACCGGCACCATCCGGAAACTCAGGTCCCCCGGAGGGGAGGGAGCGGCGGCCCGGCGTGCGGGCCGCGGGCTCAGATCTGGGCGCCGGAGAGGCGCTCGACCGCGCGCAGCAGCGCGGAGTGGTCCAGGCCGCCGTCACCCTGGGCGCGCAGCGAGGCGACCAGCTGGGCGACGACCGCGCCGACCGGGAGGGCCGCACCGACGTTGCGGGCGGCGTCGGTGACGATGCCCATGTCCTTGTGGTGCAGGTCGATCCGGAAACCGGGCTTGAAGTCGCGGTTCAGGAAGTTGTCCTTCTTGCGGGTCAGGACCGTGGAGCCGGCCAGACCGCCGTTGAGGACGTCCAGGGCGGCCTGGAGGTTCACGCCGGACTTCTCGAGGAAGACGACGGCCTCGGCGCACGCCTGGATGTTCACCGCGACGATGAGCTGGTTCGCGGCCTTGACCGTCTGGCCGGAGCCGTGCGGGCCGCAGAGCACGATGGTCTTGCCGAGGGCCTCCAGGACCGGGAGCGCCTCGTCGAAGTCGGCCTGCTCGCCGCCGACCATGATCGACAGTACGGCCTCGATGGCGCCGGCCTCGCCGCCGGAGACGGGCGCGTCGATGACGCGGATGCCCTTCTCGGCAGCGTTCTTCGCCAGGTCGACCGAGGTCTGCGGGGTGATCGACGACATGTCGATGATCAGCGCGCCGGACTTGGCGTTCTCGAGGATGCCGTTCGCACCGTAGGAGATGGCCTCGACCTGCGGGGAGGCGGGCACCATCGTGATGATGACGTCGGCGTCCTTGACGGCCTCGACGATCGAGCCGGCGGCGTTGCCACCGGCGGCGGCCAGGCGGTCCAGCTTGTCCTGCTCCAGCGTGAAGCCGGTGACCGAGTAACCGGCCTTCAGGAGGTTCTCGGCCATGGGGGAGCCCATGATTCCGAGGCCGATCCAGGCGAGCTTGGGGAGGTTGCTCATGATGAGGGTCCTTCTCTTAATGCTTTGTACGAAAAGTGTGTGGCGTGCCTGGCTGATCGCCCGGACTTTGTCCGCCTACTTCGCGGCGCGGGCCTCGGCGGCCAGCCACTCGAAGGACGCGGCGGCGTCGGCGGCCTTGTACTCGAGGCCTACGTAGCCCTCGTATCCGGCCTTCTTCAGCTGGTCCAGGAGCTCCTCCAGGGGAAGCTCACCGGTGCCCGGGGCGCCGCGTCCCGGCTTGTCCGCGATCTGGACGTGCCCGGTCTTGGCGGCGTACTTTTCGATGACCTCCGAGAGGTCCTCATCGTTCATCGCCAGGTGGTACAGGTCGAGCAGGAACTTGGCGTTGCCGAGGCCGGTGGCCTCGTTCACCTTGTCCACCACCGCGATGCCGGCGGGGGCGCTCACCAGCGGGTAGAGCGGCGACTCCGGCTTGTTGAGCGTCTCGATCAGGAGGATCGCTCCGACCCGGTCGGCGGCGCGGGCGGCCACGACCAGGTTCTCCAGGGCCAGCTCGTCCTGGACCGCGGGGTCCACGCCCTCGACGCGGTTGCCGTAGAGGGCGTTCAGGGCCTTGCAGCCGACCGAGGCGGCGAAGTCCGCGGCCACGTTGATGTTGGCGTTGAAGCGGTCCGACTCCTCGCCCGGCACGGACACCGCACCGCGGTCCGGCCCGGGCAGCTGACCGGCGTAGAAGTTCAGGCCCACCAGCTGGGTGCCGGCGTCCTCAAGAGCCTTCTTGAGGGCGTCCAGCTCCGACTGGGCGGGAGTGGGGGTTTCGATCCAGGGCCACCACAGCTCGACCGCGGTGAAGCCGGCCGCGGCGGCAGCCGCGGGACGCTCCAGGAGCGGGAGTTCCGTGAAGAGGATCGAGAGGTTCACATCGAAGCGCTGGTCCGTGTATCCCATGAGGGGTGTGCGCTCCTTCCGTATTGCGGAAGTTGTTTTCTGCTTGATGGAAGACTGCATCGAGGTTCGCGTGGCTGTCAAGTGCGGACTCCCGAAAAATCCCGAGTGCGGGGTAGCTTGACCGCGTGCGATTGAGAGTGGAGTTCACGACCGAGCCCTTCGACCTCGAAGAGGCTCCTGCCCATGCCGTGGCCGCTCGCGAGGTCATGCGGCGGGCGCATCTGGACGCGATGGACGTCGGTCCCTTCGGCAACACCGCCGAGGGGGAGTCGGACGCCGTGCTCGACGCGGTCGCCGCGCTGCTGCGCGACGCGCTCGGCGCCGGGGCCACCCGGGTGTCCCTCCAGGTCAATGTCATCGGGGAGGGAACGCCGTGACCGAACCCCGTGACCACCCGTTCGTCGCCGCGGTCAAGCCGCTGGTGGACGCGATGGGGGGCGAGCTGATGGATCCCGCCCTGGCCCAGCCCGACGACGTCGTGCTCGCCTGGGAGGGCCGGGAGCTGCTCGCCGTACGGCTCCCGCAGCTGTCCGACTCGCTGGACCACATCCTGTCGGCGCTGGAGCGCCGGCACGGCGTACCGTTGGCGCAGCTGGACCGCAAGACCAAGCAGGACGTCGTGCGGATACTGGAGGCGCGGGGCGCCTTCTCGGTCCGGCACGGCGTGGAGACGGTCGCGGGCGCCCTCGGGGTCAGCCGCTTCACCGTCTACAACTACTTGAACAGGGAGTCGAACCCTCCCAAAGCGGCCGGCAAGCCGACCCCGGAGTGAACGTCGCCTGACCCACGGTGACGAGCCGCCGCCCTATTCACCCGGGCGGCGGCTTTTGTGTACGGGAAGTTTCAACAAAGTGTTGACGCCGTGTTGTCGAGGGCGTTAGCTATGCCCAGCCCGTTAAGCAACAAGGCCACGGAGGCCTACCGTGACTTCGAGTCCGACCCCGGGTCTCACCCGGATCAACACCTTGGACGACAGCGCGGCCACGGCTGAGCTGCACGAGGTGTGCGCCAGCTCGGCCTGGGGGAGCAAGATGCTCGCCCAGCGCCCCTTCGCCACCGTCGACACCCTCTTCTCGGCCAACGAGTCCGCCATGGCGGAGCTGACCGCCGAGGACCTGGGCGAGGCGATGGGTGGACACGCGCCGATCGGCCGGCCGAAGCCTGGTGACCCGACCTCCGCCCGCGAACAGCGGGGGATGGCCGGAGCTTCCGAAGAGCTGAAGACCGAGCTGCTCGAACTGAACCTGGCCTACCAGGAGAAGTTCGGACACGTCTTCCTCATCTGCGCCACCGGTGCGACCGGTGAGTTCATGCGGGACGCGGTCAAGACCCGGATCGCCAACTCGCCGGAGCAGGAGCGAGAGATCGCCCGCGGCGAACTGGTGAAGATCAACCGGATCCGCCTGACCCGACTCGCCGAGGAAGAGAGCGCATGAGCACCGACACCACCGCTTCCGTGTCCACGCACATCCTGGACACGAGCATCGGCCGCCCCGCCGAAGGCGTGGCCATCGCCCTGTCGGCCCGCACGGGCCTCGACGGCGCGTGGACCGCCCTGGGCGGTTCCGCCACCGACGCGGACGGCCGCTGCAAGGACCTGCCGGCTCTGCCGGAGGGCACCACCCACGTACGCCTCGATTTCGAGACCGAGACGTACTTCGCAAAGAAGCAAGCCGAGGCGCAGCAGGACGCCCCCCGCGTAAGGGACAGCGGTGCGTTCTTCCCCGAGGTGACCATCACGTTCGCGGTCAACCCGGGCGAGCACTATCACGTACCGCTGCTGCTCAACCCGTTCGGCTACTCCGTTTACCGAGGGAGCTAGTCATGGCCACGATTCTGGGCCAGAACCAGTACGGCAAAGCAGAGAACCGCGTCGTCAAGATCACGCGGGACGGCGACACCCACCACATCAAGGACCTGAACGTCTCGGTCGCCCTCTCGGGCGACATGGACGACGTCCACTACTCCGGCTCGAACGCCAACGTGCTTCCGACGGACACCACCAAGAACACGGTGTACGCGTTCGCCAAGGAGTACGGCATCGAGTCCGCCGAGCAGTTCGGCATCCACCTGGCGCGCTGGTTCGTCAACAGCCAGGAGCCGATCAAGAAGGCCCGGATCCGGATCGAGGAGTACTCCTGGAGCCGGATCGCCACCTCGGACGCCAACTCGAAGTTCATCGGCTCCGACGAGGTGAACCACTCCTTCGTCCGTGAGGGCCAGGAGACCCGGGTCACCCAGATCACGTACGACGGTCAGAACTGGGAGGTCATCTCCGGCCTCAAGGACCTGGTCGTCATGAACTCCACGAACTCCGAGTTCTGGGGTTACGTGAAGGACAAGTACACGACCCTCAAGGAAGCCTACGACCGGATCCTGGCGACCCAGGTGTCCGCCCGCTGGCGCTTCAACTGGTCGGACGACGAGCAGCGGATGCCCAACTGGGAGAAGTCCTACGCCGAGGCCCGCAAGCACATGCTGCAGGCCTTCGCGGAGACCTACTCCCTGTCGCTGCAGCAGACCCTGTACCAGATGGGTTCGCGCATCATCAACCACCGTTCGGAGATCGACGAGGTCCGCTTCTCGCTCCCGAACAAGCACCACTTCCTCGTCGACCTGGAGCCCTTCGGCCTCAAGAACGACAACGAGGTCTACTTCGCCGCGGACCGCCCGTACGGTCTGATCGAGGCGACGGTCCTCCGGGACGGCGTCGACGCCCGCATCCCCGTGGACATGACCAACCTCTGACGCGGCACGCGCGTCCCGGGGCTCCGCAGTGGCCCCGGGACCGCGCGACACCCTTCAACTTCCTGAATCGGCACCCGGACGCACCACACGGGGCGGCAGTACTGTCAGCTGTCAAGGCCCCCGGCTCCGGCACTCAAAACCCTGGGCTTTGCCGTGCCCGTACCGCCACTGAAAGCACGAGGAAGTCCCATGGCAGCATCGGCAGCCATTGACGGCGCGGTAGAGCGCATCGTCATCGAGAACTGTGCGATCGCGACCGTCGACGCGAAGGACACCGAGTACGCCTCGGGCCACGTCGTCGTCGCCGGCAACAAGATCGAGTCCATCGGCGCGGGCAAGGCCCCCGAGAACCTCGAGAACGTCGTCCGTCGGATCGACGGCACCGGGCACCTCGTGACCCCCGGTCTGGTCAACACGCACCACCACTTCTACCAGTGGATCACGCGTGGTCTGGCCACCGACCACAACCTCTTCAACTGGCTCGTCGCGCTGTACCCGACCTGGGCGCGCATCGACGAGCAGATGACGTACACGGCCGCGCAGGGCTCCCTCGCCGCGATGGCCAAGGGCGGCGTCACCACCGCCATGGACCACCACTACGTGTTCCCCAAGGGCTCCGGCGACCTCTCCGGCTCGATCATCCGCGCCGCGTCCGAGATGGGCGTCCGCTTCACCCTCGCCCGCGGCTCGATGGACCGCAGCGAGAAGGACGGCGGCCTGCCGCCGGACCACGCGGTCGAGACCCTCGAAGGCGCGCTCGCCGACACCGAGGCGACCGTGAAGAAGTACCACGACGCCTCCTTCGACGCGATGACCCAGGTCGCCGTCGCCCCCTGCTCCCCCTTCTCGGTCTCCACCGAGCTGCTGAAGCAGGGCGCCGAGCTGGCCCGCCGCCTGGGCGTGCGCATGCACACGCACGGCTCGGAGACCGTCGAGGAGGAGCAGTTCTGCAAGGAACTGTTCGGCATGGGCCCGACCGACTACTTCGAGTCGACCGGCTGGCTCGGCGAGGACGTGTGGATGGCGCACAGCGTCCACATGAACGACTCCGACATCGCCGCCTTCGCCCGTACCAAGACCGGTGTGGCGCACTGCCCGTCCTCCAACGCGCGCCTGGCCGCGGGCATCGCCCGCGTCCCGGACATGCTCGCCGCCGGTGTTCCGGTCGGCCTCGGCGTGGACGGCACCGCCTCCAACGAGTCGGGCGAGCTGCACACCGAGCTGCGCAACGCGCTCCTCATCAACCGCCTGAACACCGTCCACCGCGAGCGCGCCCTCAACGCGCGCCAGGCCCTGCGCCTCGGTACCTACGGTGGCGCCCAGGTCCTCGGCCGCGCCGACAACATCGGTTCGCTGGAGGTCGGCAAGTGCGCCGACCTGGTGATGTGGAACCTCAGCACCTTCCTGCACTCCTCGATCGCCGACCCGGTCACCGCGCTGGTCTTCGGCGCCGCGGCCCCGGTGACGGCTTCGTTCGTCAACGGCAAGCAGATCGTCGAGAACAACCGACTGCTCTTCGCGGACGAGGACGCCATCGCGGTGTCCACCCGTGAAGAGGCGCAGCGCCTCGCGCGGATCTCCGCGCAGGCCTGATCCCACGGAGTCCGGTCGGGGGGGACGGCCCCCGACCGGTCGCCGCGGACCCGAGCGGGGTCCGCGGCAGCCGCTCCCGGGTGGTGCCGCCTTCTCTTTTCGGCGCCCCCGGGGACGGTGACTCGTGCCACTCGCTCCGCTCTCCCCACCGCGCGCACCCCGCGCCACTGCCACGGCACCTCCAGCCCTCCGCCACGCCACCCCCCCCACAACTCCACACAGGTTCACAGGCTCGACTCGCACAGCTTTCGCACCACCTCCAAGACACCCACGTCCCTGCCGACGTGTTTAACCGACCGGAGGAAGCCGTGGCCGCAATGCCCAGGTTTCGCAAAGACGCAGTCGCAGTAGCGGAGGAGAAGCACCCGGTCGACGAGACCCTGCCTCCGCTGAAGATGTTCACGAGCGGTCTCCAGCACGTGGCCGCCATGTACGCCGGCGTGGTCGCCCCGCCGATGATCGTCGGTCCGGCCGTCGGGCTCTCCCCGACCGAGACGGCCTTCCTGATGGGCGCCTCGCTCTTCACCGCAGGACTCGCCACCCTCCTCCAGACCCTCGGGTTCTGGAAGATCGGCGCCAAACTCCCCTTCGTCAACGGCGTCTCCTTCGCCGGTGTGACCCCGATGATCGCGATCGGCAAGGGGGAGGGCGCGGACGCCATACCCGTCATATTCGGCGCGATCATGGTCGCCGGTCTGCTGGGCTTCTTCGCGGCCCCCTACTTCGGGAAGCTGGTCCGCTTCTTCCCGCCGGTCGTCACCGGCACGGTGATCACCCTCATCGGCGTATCGCTGCTGCCCGTGGCCTTCAACTGGTCCCAGGGCGGCAACCGCACCGCCACCGACTACGGCTCGATGGAGAACATCGGGATGGCCGCGGCCACCCTGGTGATCGTCCTGCTGATGCGCAAGTTCCTGCGCGGCTTCCTCCAGCAGATCGCCATCCTGCTCGGCCTGGTCGTCGGCACGCTGATCGCGATCCCGCTCGGCATGACCGACTTCGCCCCCATCAAGAACGCCGACCTGGTCGGCTTCCCCTCCCCGTTCCACTTCGGGGCCCCGCAGTTCCAGGTCGCCGCCATCATCTCGATGTGCATCGTCATGCTGGTCTGCATGACCGAGTCCACCGCCGACATCCTGGCCCTGGGCAAGATCGTGGGGCGCCCCGCCGACGCGAGGACCATCGAGGGCGGACTGCGCGCCGACACCCTCGGCAGCGCCATCAGCCCGCTCTTCAACGGCTTCATGTGCAGCGCCTTCGCCCAGAACATCGGGCTGGTCGCCATGACCAAGGTGCGCAGCCGGTTCGTCGTCGCGGCCGGCGGCGGCATCCTGATCCTGCTGGGCCTGTGTCCGATGGCGGCGTCCGTCATCGCCCTGGTCCCGCTGCCGGTGCTCGGCGGCGCGGGCATCGTCCTCTTCGGTTCGGTCGCGGCCAGCGGCATCCAGACCCTGGCGGGCGCGGCCATGGAGAAGGGCGAGAACGCCCTGATCGTCGCCGCCTCCCTCGGGATCGGCCTGATCCCGATCGCGGCCCCGACCTTCTACCACGCCTTCCCCAAGGACCTGTTGGTCGTCCTCGACTCCGGGATCAGCACGGGCTGCGTGGTGGCCATCGCGCTCAACCTGGCCTTCAATCACCTGGGCAACAAGAAGGGCGTGGCGCACGCCGCGGCCCCGGAAGCGGTCCCGGCGCATTGAGCGGACGTACGGCGGTGCGCACGCCACCCACTGCGGGTGTGGCGTGCGCACCGCCGTATGCGTGAGCGGCTCCGGAGGCCCAGGCTCAGGGAACCGCGGCTCAGGAGGCCGGGGTCAGGTACATCCCGCTCTGGTCGCCCCCGGCGGTGTTGCGGCAGCCGAAGTTGCCGCTCGCGGGCTGCGCGTAGACCAGCGCGAGGCAGCGTCCGGCGGCCAACTGCCCGAAGTAGTTCGGGTGCATGTCCTCCTGGATGGGACCCTGCGTCTCGCTGCTGTCGATCCAGCGCGCCCATTCGCTCGTCTTCGCCGAGGCGGGCGCCGCCGTGGTCACCTGCTTGCTCGCCTTGGCGCAGACCTCGCGGCCCTGCATCATGTCCCGCAGGTCGAGGAACTGCGCGCCCTTGGCGGCGGCGACGGCCTTGAGGCGGCCCGCGATCTGCGGTACGAGCGAGTCGCGCGCCCAGTCGGAGTCCTTGTTCCAGAAGGGGCAGCCGCCGGTGTTCAGCCGGCTCCAGTCGCTCTGGGTGTAGCGGTTCTCGGCGCCGCGCGGGATCGGCGACGGGTAGGACTGCAGCACGATCCGGTACGAGGAGTCGGCGTACCCGGCGGTGCGCATCACCGCACGGATCTCGTCGACGGACTTGCCGACCTTCGCCATGACGGCGTCCATCTGCCCGTTGACCACCTCCTGCTGGTCGTCGTAGCAGTAGGAGCCCCAGAGCACGAAGTCGTACGCGCACTCCTTGATGATGTCGGCGAAACCGAGGTCGTTGCCGCCCACGGACAGCGCGATCACCTTGACGTCGTTGGTCCGGGCCACCCCGGCGAGCTGATCGGCCTGCGGGGCCTCGCCCTTGAAGGGCACGCCGCCGTTGGAGGCGCGGAACACGTTGTCGGTGACCGCCCCCGAACAGGCCAGGTTGACCGCCACGTCGGCGATCGGGCCCGCGCTGCGGACCTCGGCCGAGTCCGAACGGTCGCACCCGCCGGCGGTGGCGCCGTACACCTTCGCCGGGTCGTAGCTGCTGCCGCTGACCCAGGCGCGGTCGGTGCCGGTCCGACTGCCGCTGTTGGTCAGGCTGTTGCCCTTCCAGCGCCCGGCCTCGCCGGAGATGTAGCTGTCGCCCATGGAGACCACGGCGGTCGGCCCGGCCCCGGGGCTGGCGACGGAGGTACCGGCTCCACCGGCCAACAGCGCGCCGACGGCGAGCGGAAGGACGAGCGAGGCCCCGGCGAGTCGTCGCACACGACTCCCGGTCGGGTTCTTGCTGACGGTGCGGAATCCGATCACTGCGGAACTCCTGCGGTCGGCCACGCCGAAGTCGGGAACAACTCCGGTGTATGGCTGCGTAAGTGGGGGTACCGCCGGCCGGTGGCAACCGGAAAGGTGACACGCCACACGTTGTTACCGCTAGGTAGCCGCATATTACGATGAGGTAACGCCCGACCGTACGTTTGGTCGGCGGGTGTGGGCATGCCCCCGGAGCCGGAACTTCCGGGGGCACGCCGCACGGCGTTGGCTATGCGTTGGCGAAGGTGATCGCAGACCCGGCCAGTGCGTGGAGCCGGGCCCGGGTCTCGGCATCGGTGGAGTAGACGATCGTCCCGATCATGCCCCGGGTGAGGAGGACCTTGTACGTGTTGCGGATCAGGCGGTCGACATCTCCATCGGGCGTGGCCCTCTTGAAGACCGGATCCTTCGAGCCCGACCGGTCGGTGATCCAACGATCCCCGCGCCACACCAGGTCCGGCCCGATGATGACTCCGCTCCAGTCGTACTCGAAGCCCTGCGCGGTGTAGACGCAGCCGACCTGCCCGAATCCAGCGGGGTCGGTCGCCCACAGTGCGGCAGGCGGCGCACCGTCGACGGACCGGTCCCCGTACACGTTCCACGGGCGTGCCCAGTCGCCGATGACCACGTCCGCGGGCAGGGGCTGCCCGGGTACCGTCTTCGTGGTCCATCTCCAGCAGTATCCGGCGGACATCCGTGCGCCGTAGCCCTCCGTACGTCGTGCGGCGAGGAACGACTCCATCTCCTGCGGAGTCTCGGCCACCAGCAAGCGCATCTTGTCATCGGGTTCCCAACGGACGGGGCCACCCGGTTCGAGGCCCAGCAGCCGTACCACCCACTGGAGGTAGGCATCGCTGCCGCCGCAGCGGAACTGACTGTCCAACGAGACGACGCGGCACTTCAACCCCTTGGCCCCGGCTGCCGCACGGATCTCCTCGACGGTCCCCATCTCGCCCGGGCGTACGACCTGATGCTCGTCGAGCAGGAAGACCGGCACCCGTGCCACATCGATCAACTCGGCCACTTGCGGGCGCCCGCTCCGGTGCTCGGCACGGGTGTAGCGATTCGCGGACGTCTCCCGGATGCGGTGTGCCTCGTCGCAGACGAGGACGTCCAGGCTGTTCTTCTCGGCGGTCATGAAGCTGTTGAAGTACTTGAAGAGTTCCTGAACCTCCCGCTTCCTGGCCCCGGCCACCTTTCGCATCGTCTTCGTGAACGACTGCGAACCGGTGGCGTGGAGAGCGGTGAAGCCACGTCGGTACATTTCTCCCAGGACCGAGAGCGCGATCACGCTCTTTCCCGTACCGGGGCCACCCGTGACGACGACCACTTCTTTGTGATCGGACCGCTTCGCCCGTTCCACGGCGCCGAGCACGGTGCGGTAGGCGATCTGCTGTTCGTCCAGGAGGACGAACCGCTCGCGCTCGCGGACCTCCTCGGCGGCGACCCGCATCAGTTGGGTCGACGGCTGGATCCGACCCGCGAGGAGTTCGTCAGCGGCCGAAGCTCCCGATGCGGGTGAAAAGCTGGCGCGCAGGTGGGCGAGAAGGGCGCCCCGGCGTTCACCGGTGAAGAGCCGTCCGTACGGGTCCTCGCCCACTTCGGTCAGGCCCGCTGCCCCGAATTCGCTGGCGTTGTGCAGGTACGCGATGCCCTGGAGACGCTCGGGGTGCCCGGAAAGCGCGCCGTTGAAGTCCGTCAGGTATCGGCAGTACCGGCGGACCTGCTCGATGGGATTGAGCTGGGGCTGCCGGTAGGCGTCGACGTGGCAGAGCATCGGGTCGTCGTCATCGGGCGCGACTTGACTCCACTGTTTGAGCTCGACCACCAGGTACGAGGGCTCACCGGTCTTCGGGTGTCGTCCCGCCAAGACGATGTCGGCGCGCTTGCTGGTGAGCGGCAGTCCGTACTCGATCAGCACTTCCACTTGGCCGAGCCCGGCGTCGTTGAGCGCGTTGACGACCGTCGGAATGCTGCGCTCCCACGATCGGATCTCACCGGCGCCCGGCTTGTGGCCGTGGACGTGGACGAACTGCTCGGTCAGCCGGAAATACAGCGAGCTTGCGAGAATCTCGGCAGCCACCGCGGCAGCAGAGTCGCGGAACAGCAAGGAAGCCCCCAGGCAGCACGAAGTGGTCGTGCGGGTGGGGGCATGTCCTTCGGAACTCCTGGCGCCCTCGGAACTCCGAGAGCGCGGAGCGGAAGCCCGGCGGGCCGCGTGGATGTCGGTGTCAAGACTATCGCGGTGCCTGATCCCCGGAATGAGGGATGCCGGGTCGCCGGCAGCACGGGCCGTTCTATGATCGCCGGGTCATCGCGGACCGACGGGCTTCCGGATTCGGACAGGCTCCCACCGCACGGGATTTCTCGTGCCCTGGGGGACCTGCTCGTGCTCCTGCTCCAACTCTCCGCCGACCACCTGCTGCGACTGCATGCCCGCGGTCGGCTCCTTCCGCACATGGCCGCCCGCTGGATCGAGTTCCAGAAGAAGGAAGCGTCCCCGGGAGAACAGGCCGCCTGGAAGGAGAGCCTCGTCAGGCTCGCCGAGGAACTGGTGGGAGCGGGATACGGCGGAGTCCACATGTTCGTGGAATGCCGACCGGACGGAGTGGCCGATCCCGCGGATGTGATTCTGGTGGGGACGCGACCCGAAACCCGCGAGGATTCGCTGCTGGTCGTGGAGCTCAAGCGGTGGAGTTCGGTATCCCCGGCCGAGGGTTCGGAGAAGGTCGTCGTTCCCGGATTCAAGAGTGCCAAGAAGCACCCGAGTGCTCAGGTGCGGCAGATCATCGACTACTTCTCCGCGGACACGGCGAAGCGGGAACTCAGCATTTCCTACGCCGGGCTCACCTACCTGCACAACGCGAGCGACGAATCGGTGAACGCCCTACTCGCCCCGGGTACACCGCGGGGTGCGCACGCCCTCTATTTCACGGACGAGACGCGCCAGGACCTCCTGGAGGAGGTGCGCGACCGGTTCGACCGGGAGAGCGGGGCACCGGCAGCCGAGCGCCTTCTTCGTTCGATGGGTTTGCGCAACGCTCCGCTGCTGGAGGCGGTGGCCCTCTCCGAGGGCACCGATACGACCTTCACGTTGAGGGGTGAGCAGCGGACGGTGTGGCGCGATGTCGTTCGTGCCGTGCAAAGGGCGATGGATTCGAACGAGACGGGTGCGGGCCAAGCGGTGTTCCTCGTGCGGGGAGGGGCCGGTACCGGCAAGAGCGCCATCGGGCTGCAGTTGCTGCGCCACTTCACGAGCCTGGGGCTGAAAGCTCGCTACGCCACCGGTTCCTACGCCTTCGACGGAGCGCTGAGAGGGCTCTTCGAGAGGGACGACGTGCTCACGGAGGAGCAACTCGTCTACTTCCTGAACTTCGTGGACGCTCCGGAGCCGCCTCTCGACCTGCTCATCTGCGACGAGGCGCACCGGATGCGGGCGAAGTCGGAACGCCAGCACTGGAAGGCCGAGCAGCGTGGGAAGAAGCCGCAGGTGGACGAGTTGATCCAAGCGGCACGGATCACGGTCTTCCTGCTCGACGAGAACCAGTCGCTCCGGCGCGGCGAAGTCGGCAACAGCGCGTTGATCGCGGACGCTTCACGGCGCAACAACGTGGTGCCCGACATCTACGACCTGCAGACCGAGTTCCGCTGCGGTGGCAGTGACACCTACCGACACTGGGTGCTCGATCTGCTCGGCATCTCCGGAGACTCACCGCAACTGTGGTCGCCGGACGGGCTGATGCACGTCGAGCTGGCGGACAGCGTCGAGGCCCTCGAGGACATCGTCCTGAGGGAAGAGCACTACGGGGCCACGGCGAGGATGGTGGCCGGTTACGCCTGGCCCTGGAGCGAGCCGCACCCGAAGACCCGAGCACTCCACGAGGACGTCCGGATCGGTGAGTGGAAGCGCCCCTGGAACGCGAAGGGGGAGCGGGCGAGGTACGCCGGTGGTGAACCCCCCGCGAAGTACTGGGGCGTACGGCCGCAGGGGATCGGTCAGGTCGGCTGCGTCTACACGGCGCAGGGCCTGGAGTGGGACTGGTGCGGCGTCATCATGGGCGACGACATGGTCTGGCGCGACGGCGCCTGGGTGTTCACGAAGGGGCTGGCCTCGGCCAAGGACAAGGAGACCGGGCTGCGCGTGTCCAAGCGCCCGGGCTCGATGGATCCCCGCCTGCCCTCGGACCCCGCCGAGTTCGCCCGACGGGTGCGCAACGCCTACCACGTCCTGCTCACCCGGGCGAGCCGCGGCACGGTGATCTACTCCACCGACCGCCTCACCCGGAAGTACCTGCGGGAACTCGTCGGCACCGTCGACGATCAGGGGCTCAGGCCCTCCGTCTCCGCACTGTCCGCGGAGGAGCGTCTCGAGCGCATGGTCAAGGCTCGCAAGGCGCAACTGACCAAGCGGCAGCGGGCCCTGGAGGACGGCGATCAGAAGGATCTCTTCGGATTCTGAGGGATCATGAGGCGGCGGGCCTCGAGGGCCCGCCGCCTTGCTCACCGGAGACCGGCGAGCGACGCCGCGACGTGTCCGGCCCAGAGCACCAGTTCCGTTGCCAGGCCACCGGCGATGCCGATGGCGAGGTCGCAGATCCAGGTGCGCCGGGCGGGCATGTGCTTGACGGGTTCCATGCGATGCATCTCCTTGAGGAGCCGGATGGAAGGGGGACCCCAACCGGGGCCGTCCCGTTTCCGGAGAACCGCGACGTGCACACCCTCCACGAACGCGGAGGGGTCGAGCGCCGCCCCATGATATCCGAGGCGGGTTTCCCCGTACTGCTGAATCCCGTGCGCCGCTCGCGAAAACAGCTCCGCCCCCTCTCGTGCGGAGGGGGCGGAGCTGCTGGAATCGGCCGCTGTGCGAGTTCGGTCGAGGCCGGGGTGGGTCAGCCCTGGAGCTGGTCGTACGCGGGGAGGGTGAGGAAGTCCGCGTAGTCGGCGTCGAGGGAAACCTGGAGGAGCAGGTCGTGGGCCTGCTGCCACTTGCCGTTCGCGAAGGCTTCGGCGCCGATCTCGTCGCGGATCGCGGTGAGTTCGGCGGCCGCGACCTCGCGGGCCAGGTCGGCGGTGGCCAGGGTGCCGTTCTCGAAGACGACGCCCGCGTTGATCCACTGCCAGATCTGCGAGCGCGAGATCTCGGCGGTGGCGGCGTCCTCCATCAGGCCGAAGATGCCGACGGCGCCCAGGCCGCGCAGCCACGCCTCGATGTAGCGGATGCCGACCTGGACCGCGTTGCGCAGGCCCTCGTACGTCGGCTTCGCGTCCAGGGAGTCGATCGCGATCAGCTCGCCGGGCGCGACCGAGACGTCCTCGCGCAGCCGGTCCTTCTGGTTCGGCTTCTCGCCGAGCACCGCGTCGAAGGAGGCCATCGCGATCGGCACCAGGTCGGGGTGGGCGACCCAGGAACCGTCGAAGCCGTCGCCCGCCTCGCGGTCCTTGTCGGCCTTGACCTTCTCGAAGGCGACCTTGTTGATCTCGGCGTCCTTGCGGGACGGGATGAAGGCGGCCATGCCGCCGATGGCGTGCGCGCCGCGCTTGTGGCAGGTGCGCACGAGCAGCTCGGTGTACGCCCGCATGAAGGGGGCGGTCATCGTCACCGCGTTGCGGTCCGGCAGGACGAACTTGCCGCCGCCGTCGCGGAAGTTCTTCACGATCGAGAAGAGGTAGTCCCAGCGGCCCGCGTTCAGGCCGGCCGCGTGGTCGCGCAGCTCGTAGAGGATCTCCTCCATCTCGTACGCGGCGGTGATCGTCTCGATGAGGACGGTCGCGCGGACCGTGCCCTGCGGGATGCCGACGTAGTCCTGCGCGAAGACGAAGATCTCGTTCCAGAGGCGCGCCTCCAGGTGGGACTCCGTCTTCGGAAGGTAGAAGAAGGGGCCCTTGCCGAGGTCGATCAGCCGCTGGGCGTTGTGGAAGAAGTAGAGGCCGAAGTCCACGAGGGCGCCGGGGACCGGGCGGCCGTCGATCTGGAGGTGGCGCTCCTGGAGGTGCCAGCCGCGGGGGCGCATGACGACCGTCGCGAGCTGCTCCGCGGACTTGAGGGCGTACGACTTGCCCGTGCGGGCGTCGGTGAAGTCGATCTTCCGCTCGTAGGCGTCGATCAGGTTGAGCTGGCCGGTGACGACGTTCTCCCAGGTGGGAGCCGAGGCGTCCTCGAAGTCCGCGAGCCAGACCTTGGCGCCCGAGTTCAGGGCGTTGATGGTCATCTTCCGGTCGGTGGGACCGGTGATCTCCACCCGGCGGTCGTTGAGCGCGGCCGGGGCCGGCGCGACCTTCCAGTCGCCCTCGCGGATCCCCGCGGTCTCCGGGAGGAAGTCGAGGCTGGAGGTGCGGGCGATCTCGGCGCGCCGGTCGGCGCGGCGGGCGAGCAGCTCGTCGCGGCGGGGCGTGAACCGCCGGTGCAGCTCGGCCACGAAGGCGAGGGCCGCTTCGGTGAGGACCTCGTCCTGCCGGGGCAGGACCTCGGCGTCGACGATGGCCAGCGGGGACGGCGCTGGTGCGGACATAACTGTCACTCCTTCAGCGGCGGTGCCTGGCGGCCGCGGGGGAATGCTCGCGCATGCGGCACGCAGTGCCGCGGACTGGAGAGAGTTCCGTGAAACGGTCGCGGGCGCCGTCTGTGGTTCAGGGCGCTTCTGACCAGTGGATAGTAATTTCCTCATGGTGGAAGTTCAATGGTTTGTTGATGTCGAGATTCTCCGGGTCGACAGATTCCGATCTCCGGTGGCCCTCGGTGCCACGGCGGTCACGCCCCGCTCAACCCAGACGTGCCAGGTCGGGGGGCGTGTCGATGTCGAAGGCCTCGGCCACGTCCGCACACTCCACGAGAACCAGTTCGTCGGCGTGTCGCGACAGGTGCACCCGGGCGCCCTTGTCGCCCGTCGCCGTCGCCGCGATGTCCGCCCACCGGTCCGCCCCGAAGAGCACCGGGTGGCCGCGCTCGCCCGCGTACGCCGCCGCGACCAGGCTCGCGGGGGAGCGGTACGCCGCGCGCACCCGGGCCACCGCGACCGCGCCGATGCCCGGCTGGTCCACCAGGGAGACCAGGGCCGCGACCGCGTCCGTCCCGGCCAGCGAGGCCAGCCCGACCCGCAGGGAGGAGCCCATGCCCTCCGCCCAGTCGGGGTTGTCGACCACCACGCAGCCGCTCAGGTCGGCCCGCTCGCGGACCTCGTCCGCGGCGGCCCCCAGCACCACGTGCACCGGGGCGCAGCCCGCCTCGCGCAGCACCCGCACGGCGTTCTCGACCAGCGGTCGGCCGTGGTGGGGCAGCAGGGCCTTGGGGCGCCCGCCGAGCCGCCGCCCGCCGCCCGCCGCGAGCAGCAGGCCCGCGATCACCGGGCCTGCGGGGTCGACGAGCGGTGGGCGGAGGGGCGCGGGGCGGGACGCGGCGCGGGGCGAAGGGCCGGGGCGAGCCGGAACGGCCGCGGAGGCGGGGGAGTCTGACATGCCTGCGATTCTCCCCCCGCGCCCCGGCGGGTCGGGCGCAGGAGGGCGCGTACGGCGGCCAGCGCGGCCCGCAGCCGCAAGGGCGCCGAGATCCGCTCCTCGGTGGCCAGGAGCAGCGCGCGTTCGTCACGGTCGGTCAGCATTTTCGGTACGTCCTTGCCAATCAGGGGCCAATACCGAGAGTCTGGACTTCGATTGGCCTGGCAGGCAGAGCCAATCAGGGGAGGTTGGCATGGCGAACGAGCGAGTGGTCCACACGGCGGACAGGGCCATCGGCAGCCGCCAGCTCGCCGCCCTGCTTCCCGCGGACGTCCGCGCCCGCCCCGGCTACCGGGGCCTCGCCGACGCCGTGCGCACCCTGATCCTCGACGGCCGGATCGCCCTGCACGTGCGCCTGCCCGCCGAACGCGACCTCGCCGAGGCCCTCGCCGCCAGTCGGGCCACCGTCTCCAGCGCCTACGACCTGCTGCGCGAGAGCGGGTACGTGCGCAGCCGCCGCGGCTCCGGCACCTGGACCGAACTGCCCGAGGGGCACGTCCCGGTCGGCGCGCACGCCCTCCTCGGCGGGGGCGGCTACAGCGCCGACGGCGACCCCGGCATCGACCTGGCCATCGCCGCCATGGGCGCGCCGGACGGCAGCCTGGCGGACGCCCTGGCCTGGGCCGCGCCCCGGCTGCCCGCCCTCGCCCGCAGCCCCGGCTACCACCCCTTCGGCCTGCCCGACCTGCGCGCGGCCGTCGCCGACCGCTTCACCCGCCGCGGCCTGGCGACCCGCCCCGAACAGATCCTGGTGACCTCGGGCGCCCAACAGGCCTTCGCGCTGGTCACCAGCCTGCTGTGCCGGGCCGGGGACCGGGTGGTCACCGAGAACCCGACCTACGCCAACGCCCTCGACGCGCTGCGCCGCGCCGGTCTGCGCACGGCCGCGATCGCCGTCTCCGACGCCGGGTGGGACATGGAGATCGCCGAGTCCACCCTGCGCCAGACCGTGCCGCGCATGGCCTACGTCATCCCGGACTTCCAGAACCCCACCGGGGCGCTGATGCCCGAGGAACAGCGGCTGCGGCTGCTCGCCGCCACCCGGCGCACCGGCACCTGGCTGGTCGTCGACGAGACCATCGCCGACATCGCCCTCGACGTACCGGCGCCGCGGCCGCTGGCCTCGCTCGCCCCGCGCGGCGGCGCCGACCACGTGGTCACCATCGGCTCGCTCAGCAAGACGCACTGGGGCGGGCTCCGGGTCGGCTGGATCCGGGCCAGCGCCAAGCTGATCGCCGAGCTGACGGCCGTACGCGTCTGCGCCGACATGACCGGCTCCGTGCTCGACCAGCTCGTCGCGCTGCCGCTGCTGGAGGGACTGCACCGGTCGCTGCCCGAGCGCCTCGACCAGCTGCGCGAACAGCGCGCCGCGCTGGTCGCCTCGCTCCAGCGGCACGCCCCGGAGTGGAGCTGGCAGCTGCCGCCCGGCGGGCTCTCGCTCTGGGTGGACCTCGGCGAACCGGTCAGCTCCGCCCTCGCCGAACGGGCCCGGGCCGGTGGGGTCCACATCGGCCGCGGCGCCCGCTTCGGCGTGGACCCGGGCACCTTCGAGCACCGGCTGCGCATCCCCTACACGCTCCCCGCCGACCGGCTGGACGAGGCCGTGCGGCGGCTGGCCACGGCCCTGCACGACGGGGTCCCGCTGGCCCCCGCGGTCGAGCGCCCGCACTGGGTGGCCTGAGCCGCCGCCCGCCGCCCGCCGCCCGCCGCCCGGGGCAGGGCGCCCGGGGCAGGGCGTGCGGATCAGGGCGTGCGGATCAGTCGGCGGGCGCCGGCCGCCGCCACGGCCGAGGTGCGCGAGTCCACGCCGAGCTTGGCGTAGATGTGCACCAGGTGGGACTTCACCGTCGCCTGGCTCAGGAACAGCTTCTTGGAGATCTGCTGGTTCGAGAGCCCGTCGGCGACCAGCTGGAGCACCTCCAGCTCCCGCTTGGTCAGTGCCTCGGCCGGGGTCCGCATCCGGTCCATCAGGCGCAGCGCCACCGCGGGCGCCAGCGCCGACTGGCCCGCCGCGGCCGTGCGGACGGCCGAGGCCAGCTCCTCCGGCGGCGCGTCCTTGAGGAGGTAGCCGCAGGCGCCCGCCTCGACCGCGGCCAGGATGTCCGCATCGGTGTCGTACGTCGTCAGGACCAGCACGCGCGGGCCGCCCGGCCGGGCCGTGATCAGCGCCGTGGCCTGAGATCCGTGCATCCCGGGGCCGAACTGGAGGTCCATCAGCACCACGTCCACCGGCTCCGAAGCGGCCAGCTCCACGGCCCGCTCGGCGGTCGCGGCCTCCGCGACGACCGCGAAACCGGGCTCGGTGTCCAGGACCGCGCGCAGCCCGGCCCGCACCACCGGGTGGTCGTCGGCGAGCAGCAGCCGGATGGTCATCGGGGGGCCTCCACGGGCAGGGGCAGGGTGACGGCCACGGCGGTGCCCTGGCCCGGCGCGGACTCCACGGTGAAGGTGCCGCCGAGGGTCTCGGCGCGCGAACGCATCGCGGGGAGCCCGAAGCCGCCCCCGTCGCCGCCGCCCCCGGTCGCGGCGGGGTCGAAGCCCCGGCCGTCGTCGACGATGTCCAGGGTCACGGAGGCGTCCATGAAGGTGAGGGTGATCTCGGCGCGGCCGGCGCCCGCGTGCCGGACCACATTGGCCAGCGCGGACTGGGCGATGCGCAACAGGGCCACCTCGTACGGGGTCGGCAGCTCCGTCGGGCTCCCGCTCGGCGAGAACCGGGCCCGCACCCCCGGGGCGCCGACGCACAGCCGCTCCAGGGCCGCGGCGAGCGACCCGTGTTCCAGGTCGGGCGGGCTCAGCGCCCGGACGAAGCGCCGGGCCTCCGCCAGGTTGTCCTGCGCGGCCTCCCGGGCCCGGGCGATGTGCCCGAGCGCCGCGGCCCGGCCCTCGTCGTCCCCGCCCGCGTCCCGGCCCCCGCCCGCGTCCCGCACCTCGTCCGCGTCCCGCCCCGCCTGCGGTGGGGCCTCGCCGAGGGAGCGCTCCGCCGCGCGGAGCAGCAGCTGGATGGAGGACAGGCCCTGGGCGAGGGTGTCGTGGATCTCCCGGGCCAGGCGTTCGCGCTCGGCCAGGATGCCCGCGCCGCGCTCGGCCGCGGCCAGTTCGGCCCGGGTGGTGATCAGCTCCTCGATCAGCTCGCGGCGCCGCTCGCTCTCCCGGTACAGCGCCTGGTAGCCGAGTACGGTCGCCACCGCCACGGCGCCCCCGATCAGCGGCCCCAGGAACGCCCCGGGGGTCACCGTGCTGCTGTGGCCCAGGAAGCCCGCGATCGCCGCGCACGCGGTCAGCGCGACGGCCGCGACCCCCCAGCGCAGCCGCAGCAGGTGCAGTTCGAGGAAGTACAGCGGGAAGGCGATCCAGAGCCCGTCGGGGGAGACCACGAGCAGCCCCGCCCAGGCCGCGCCGAGCCCGGCGAGCCAGAGCGCCCCGGCGCCGGGCGAGCGGTGCACGACGGGCGCCCGTACCCCGGCGACGTAGAGGACGGCCAGCAGCGCGCAGGCGGCGACCACCCACCCCGCGCCGGGCGCGGAACCGGTCACGGCGCGCCCGGCGGCCAGGGCGAGCAGCCCGAACAGCAGGGCGTGCAGGCACAGGCGCAGCACCCGCGAGACGGGGGTCAGCGAGCGGCCGGTGGCGGCGGTCGGGGCGTCGGCGCCGGTCGGCGCGGGCCGCGAAGGCCGGAAACGGCGGGTGGTACGGGCGGATTCCATGGCCAGACCAGCGTAGGTCGCCGCCGCCCGGCCCCGGTCAACCAAAAGTTTGATGTCTCCTTCCGCCCTTCGACACGAGGATCGCTACCGTGGCGCGATGCCTTGTGTCCACGCCGAAGACCAAGGTGGGAAGCATGTTCGTCGCATGGAGAGATCTACGGTTCGCCAGAGGCCGCTTCGCCCTGATGGGTGCGGTCGTGGTGCTGATCACGCTGCTCGTGGGCCTGCTGTCGGGGCTCACCGCCGGATTGGCCCGGGAGAACATCTCGGCCATCACCGGCCTGCCCGCCACCCGTCTCGCCTTCGCCGCGCCCGCCGGTGACCAGAAGGTGTCCTTCACCAATTCCCAGCTCCCCGAGAGCGCCTGGAAGGCCTGGCGGGGGCAGCCCGGCGTACGGGCCGCCGACCCGCTCGGCATCCGCACCACCAACGCGCTCTCGGGCGGGCGCACGGCCGCCGTCTCGGTCTTCGGCGTCGAGCCGACCGGTCGGCTCGCCCCGAAGGAGGGCGTCGGGGCCGACGCCCTCACGCAGGGCCGGGTGGTCCTGAGCGAGAAGGCCGCCGAGGAGCTCGGCGGCCTGCGCGCCGGTTCCAAGCTCAAGATCGGCCCCCTGGAGCTCGTCGTCGGGGCCGTCTCGGGGACCGCCTCCTACAGCCACACCCCGGTCGTCTGGATGGACCTGGGCGACTGGCAGCGCATCGGCAATCCCGGCACGTCCCTGGACACCCTCGCCACCGTCGTCGCCCTCGACGGCGGGGACGGCGTGGACTGGGCGGCCGGTGACAAGGCCTCCGCCAGCAAGAGCCAGACCATCGACGAGGCACTCGGTGCCATCGGCTCCTACCAGGCCGAGAACGGCTCGCTCCAGCTGATGCGCGGATTCCTCTTCGCCATCTCGGCCCTCGTCATAGGAGCCTTCTTCACGGTCTGGACGATCCAGCGCAGCGGGGACGTCGCCGTCCTCAAGGCCCTGGGCGCGTCCACGCCGTACCTGCTGAAGGACGCGCTCGGCCAGGCCGTCGTCATGCTCGCCCTCGGCACCGGCCTCGGCAGCGGGCTCGCCGTCGGCTTCGGCGCGCTGATCAGCGGCGGCGCCGTGCCCTTCGTCCTCGACATCACCACCGTCCTGGTGCCCGCCGCCGTCATGATCGCGCTGGGCGTGGTCGGGGCGGCCCTGTCCATCCGGCGGATCACCGCCGTCGACCCGCTGACCGCCCTCGGGAGCGCCCGATGACCCTGCTCGTGCACGACGTCACGCTCACCTACCCGGACGGCGACACCCGGCTCACCGCCCTCGACGCGGTCGACCTGGAGGTTCCCGCGGGCACCCTCACGGCGGTGGTCGGACCCTCCGGTTCCGGCAAGTCCAGCCTGCTCGCGGTGGCGGCCACGCTGGTCACCCCGGACTCCGGCAGGGTCGTGGTGGCCGGGGAGGACACCGCGACGCTCGGCGCCGCCGACAAGGCGCGGCTGCGCCGCGAGCGGATCGGGATCGTCTTCCAGCAGCCGAACCTGCTGGCCTCGCTGACCGCAGCCGAACAGCTCCAGGTGATGGCCCACCTCTCGGGCCGGCCCTCGCGGCAGCTGCGCCGCCGGGCCCTGGAGCTGCTGGAGGCGGTCGGCCTGTCCGACAAGGCCGACAAGCGCCCGCACCAGCTCTCCGGCGGCCAGCGCCAGCGCGTCAACATCGCCCGGGCCCTGATGAACGAGCCCGCGGTGCTCCTCGTCGACGAGCCGACCAGCGCCCTGGACCACGAGCGCGGCGCGGCCGTCCTCGACCTGCTGGTCACCCTCACCCGGGAGCGCGCGACGGCGACCGTCCTCGTCACGCACGACCACGCGCACCTGGAGCGGATGGACCGCACGGTGACGATGAACGACGGCCGCCTGACGCAGGCCGCCGCGGTGGCCCCCGCGGCCTGATCCCCCTACGACGACGGCCCCGGTCCCCTCCGTGCCGAGGGG
>NZ_JBHWLC010000065.1:0-46154 GCF_042730635.1 Streptomyces sp. NPDC059917 | reverse complement strand
CGTCTGGGCCCCGCTCTGGGGGGGTTAGGGGCGTTTACCCCTCTGGGGGGGGACCCCGGGGCGCGCATTCGCGCCCCGGGGTCCGCGCCGTCCGCGGCGGTGCGCCGGACGGGGGCGGGGGCCGGTGCCGAGACAAAGTAGTCTTGAGTCCATGCCCGAACGCCGTACCGTCGCCCTTGTCACTCTTGGCTGCGCCCGTAACGAGGTGGACTCGGAGGAGCTCGCAGGCCGCTTGGCGGCGGATGGCTGGGAGCTCGTCGAGGACGCCGCCGATGCGGACGTAGCCGTCGTCAACACCTGCGGCTTCGTCGAAGCCGCCAAGAAGGACTCCGTAGACGCCCTGCTGGAAGCCAACGATCTCAAGGATCACGGCAAGACCCAGGCCGTCGTCGCCGTCGGCTGTATGGCCGAGCGCTACGGCAAGGAACTCGCCGAAGCGCTCCCCGAAGCCGACGGAGTCCTCGGTTTCGACGACTACGCCGACATCTCCGACCGCCTCCAGACGATCCTCAACGGTGGCATCCACGCCTCCCACACCCCGCGCGACCGGCGCAAGCTGCTGCCGATCAGCCCGGCCGCCCGCCAGGAGACCGAGGTCGCCCTGCCCGGCCACGCGCAGGAGCCGGTCGCCGAGGCCCCCTCGGACCTGCCCGACGGCCTCGCGCCCGCCTCCGGGCCGCGCGCGCCCCTGCGCCGCCGCCTGGGCAACAGCCCCGTCGCCTCCGTCAAGCTCGCGTCCGGCTGCGACCGGCGCTGCTCCTTCTGCGCCATCCCGTCCTTCCGCGGCTCCTTCATCTCGCGCCGTCCCAGTGACGTGCTCGGCGAGACGCGCTGGCTCGCGGAGCAGGGCGTCAAGGAGATCATGCTGGTCTCCGAGAACAACACCTCGTACGGCAAGGACCTGGGCGACATCCGCCTGCTGGAGACCCTGCTGCCCGAGCTGGCCGAGGTGGACGGCATCGAGCGCGTCCGCGTGAGCTACCTCCAGCCCGCCGAGATGCGGCCCGGCCTGATCGACGTACTGACCTCGACCCCCAAGGTCGTGCCGTACTTCGACCTGTCCTTCCAGCACTCCGCCCCGGACGTGCTGCGCTCCATGCGCCGCTTCGGTGACACCGACCGGTTCCTGGAACTGCTCGACACCATCCGCGGCAAGGCGCCGACGGCCGGCGTGCGGTCCAACTTCATCGTCGGCTTCCCCGGCGAGAAGGAATCGGACTTCGCCGAGCTGGAGCGTTTCCTCACCCACGCCCGCCTCGACGCCATCGGCGTCTTCGGCTACTCGGACGAGGACGGCACCGAGGCCGTCACCTACGAGAACAAGCTGGACGAGGACACCATCGCCGAGCGGCTCGCGCACATGCAGCGGCTCGCCGAGGAGCTGACCTCGCAGCGCGCGGAGGAGCGGATCGGGGAGACCCTGGAGGTACTCGTCGAGACCGTGGTGTCGGTGGACGACGAGGACGAGGACGCCGCGGGTGCCTACGGGCGCGCCGCGCACCAAGCGCCCGAGACCGACGGCCAGGTCGTCTTCACGGACGGCGCGGGTCTGGTGCCCGGGCGGATCGTCACGGCGAAGGTCGTCGGCACCCTGGGCGTGGACCTGGTGGCCGAGCCCCTGGGCGCCGACTTCGGGGATCTTGAGGAGGCGGCCGGATGACCGGAGTCCCCGCACCCGCGGCGGGCGGGACAGGCCGTCGGCCCGCGCCCGGCGCGAAGCTGGGGGCCGCGGCCGTCAACCAGGCCAGCCTGTGGAACATCGCCAACATCCTGACGATGATCCGGCTCGTGCTCGTGCCGGGATTCGTGCTGCTGCTGCTCGCCGACGGGGGCTACGACCCCGTCTGGCGGGCGTTGGCGTGGGCGGCCTTCGCCGTCGCCATGATCACCGACATCTTCGACGGGCACCTGGCCCGGACCTACAACCTGGTCACCGACTTCGGGAAGATCGCCGACCCCATCGCCGACAAGGCGATCATGGGGTCGGCTTTGGTGTGTCTGTCCTGGCTCGGGGACCTGCCCTGGTGGGTCACCGGGGTGATCCTGGGCCGGGAGCTGGGGATCACGCTCCTGCGGTTCTGGGTGATCCGCTACGGGGTGATCCCGGCGAGCCGGGGCGGGAAGATGAAGACCCTCGCCCAGGGCACGGCGGTCGGCATGTACGTGCTGGCGCTCACCGGGCCGCTGGCCACCTTGAGGTTCTGGGTCATGGCGGTGGCCGTACTTCTCACAGTCGTCACGGGTTTGGACTACATTCGCCAGGCCGTCGTGCTGCGTCGGGCGGGCATCGCCGCGGAGCGGGCCGCGAGGTGACGCACGGGACGGCGGAGTCCGAACGGTCACCCGAGGGGCGCACGGCGGCCCGGGGGGCCGCCGAGGCGGCCGCGTACGTCCTGGACGTGCTCGCGGAGAGTGACCAGACGGTCGCCGTCGCGGAATCCCTCACGGGCGGGCTGGTCGCCGCCGAGCTGACCTCGGTCCCCGGGGCTTCGCGGTCCTTCCGCGGCTCGGTCACGGCGTACGCGACGGAGGTCAAGCAGCGGGTGCTCGGCGTCGACGCCGCGCTGCTGGAGGCGCACGGAGCGGTGAACGCGCAGGTCGCAGAGGAGATGGCGGCCGGAGTGCGGCGCGTGCTGGATGCTTCGTGGGGCGTTTCGACCACCGGGGTGGCCGGTCCGGAGCCGCAGGACGGGCAGCCCGTGGGGACGGTTTTCATCGCCGTCGCGGGACCTGCGGGCAGGAAATCCGCCCGGCTGCGGTTGAACGGCTCGCGTGCGGAAATCCGTAGGGAGAGTGTACGGACAGTGCTCGAACTTCTCTCGAGCGAACTCCGCGAGAATCTGCGAAGGCAGGACACGGAACGGAACGGGGGGATTTGATGTTTGCAGCCCTGAGTGAACACGACATCGCTCCCCGCACGGCCGCCGCGCGAGGCGGTACGGTGGGGCGTGAAGGTTACGGCTACACGGTCAGAGGAGGGAGCCACCGATGATTCTGCTCCGTCGCCTGCTGGGTGACGTGCTGCGTCGGCAGCGCCAGCGCCAGGGCCGTACTCTGCGCGAAGTCTCCTCGTCCGCCCGAGTTTCGCTCGGCTATCTCTCCGAGGTGGAGCGGGGGCAGAAGGAGGCATCCTCCGAGCTGCTCTCCGCGATCTGCGACGCGTTGGACGTACGGATGTCCGAGCTGATGCGCGAAGTGAGCGACGAACTGTCGCTCGCCGAACTCGCGCAGTCGGCCGCGAGCGAACCGGTCCCGGTACCGGTGCGCCCGATGCTCAATTCGGTCTCCGTGGCCTCGGTCACGGGTGGACCGCCGGAGCGGGTGACCATCAAGTCGCCCGTGGAAGCGGTGAATGTCGTCGCCGCTTGATCGCAAGAGCGTGAGTGTGACCGGAGCCCCGGTCGGCGTGTGAAGCGCCGGCCGGGGCTCCCGGTCGTTCCGGGCCGTCGCGCACCCGTGCGCGGGGCGCTTCTGGGTGCGCACTCGCGGGGGGTGCGCGAGGATGGTCGAGTCCATCCCGGCCCTGGGAGGCTGCCGTGCGGCGGATACGGAACCTGCGCATACCCCTGGCCCTGGCCGTGGGCCTGCTGTGGTGGTGGGCGGTGCTCCGGCTCGCGCTGGTGCCCGCGGCCGCCGGGCCGGTCGAGGGGGCGGTGGCCGTGGGCGGCTGGGGGCTCGGGCTGCTGCCGGTGCACTGCGCCCGCCACCGGGCCGCTACCAGGGCATCGAGACTCCGCCGTTCGGGCGCAGGATCTGACCCGTCATGAACGACGAGGCGTCCGAGGCGAGGAAGAGCACCGTCTGCGCGATGTCCTCGGGCTCGCCGACCCGGCGCAGCGGGGACATCCGGATCATCGCCGCCTGCGTCTGCTCCTGGACCTCGACGCTGTGCCGGCCGGTCATCGGGGTGCGCACCCACCCGGGCGCGACGGCGTTGACGCGGATGCCGTGCGGGCCCGCCTCGGTGGCCAGGGTCTTGGTGAGCTGCACGACGGCTGCCTTGGCCGCGCTGTAGCAGAGCAGGCCGGGCTGGGCGGCGTCCATGGCGCCGGAGGCCATGGTGACGATCGAGCCGGGGCGGCCGGCCGCGATCAGGGCGCGGGCGGCTTCCTGGCAGGTGAACAGGATCCCCTTGAAGTTCACGTCCATCACCCGGTCGAGGTCCTCGTCCAGGGTCTCCAGCACGCTGCTCGTGTGCATGATCCCGGCGACCGCGGCCGTGATGTCCGGCGGCCCCCCGGCCTCCACGACGGCCCGCAGGGCCGCGCGGTCGGTGACGTCGAGGACGTGGACGGTGGCGGCCGCGCCCCCGGCCGAGGCGATCAGGTCGGCCGTCCCGGCGAGGCCCGCCGCGTCGCGGTCCGCGCAGCGCACGGTCGCGCCCGCCCCGGCGAGGAGCACGGCGGTGGCGCGGCCGATGCCGCTGGCGGCTCCGGTGATCAGGGCGGTGCGGCCCGTGAGGTCGTAGGCGGCCAGGGACGCGGGGGCGGGTACGGCGCGGGGTGAGGGCATGCCGGGACCGTACGACTGTATCTGACGGAGCGTCAACTACCGTACGGGGCCGGATTGGCAGCGCGGGCACCAGTAGGTGGGCCGGTCGTCCTGCGGGGCCTCGCGGACCGGGGTGCCGCAGCGCAGGCAGGGGCGGTGGGCGCGGCCGTACACGAAGAGCTCCTGGCCGCGCCGGGGGCTCCCGGTGGTGTTGCGCGGCCGGTCCTTGTTGGCGTCCAGCAGGCGGTGCGCGGCCCCGGCCAGCCGGGGCAGGGTGCGCTCGGGCTCGGGCAGGTCGCCGACCGGGGTCCAGGGGGTCACCTGGGCCAGGAAGCACAGCTCGGCCTTGTAGATGTTGCCGATCCCGGCGAGGTTGCGCTGGTCGAGCAGGGCCTCGCCGAGGGGGCGGGCCGGGTCGGCGAGCAGGTTGCGGGCGGCGAGCTCCGGGTCCCAGTCGGGGCCCAGCAGGTCGGGCCCGAGGTGGCCGACGACGCGGTGCTCGTCGGCGGTGCGGAGCAGCTCCAGCACCGGGAGGCGGTACCCCACGGCGGTGCGGTCCGCGGTGGCGAGGACGGCCCGGATCTGGTGGTCGGGGCCGCCGCGCCAGGGCTCCGCGGGCCCGAACACCCGCCAGGACCCGTCCATCCGCAGGTGGCTGTGCAGGGTGAGGCCGCCCTCCACGCGGTGCAGCAGGTGCTTGCCGCGGGGCGTGACGTCGAGGGTGGTGCGGCCGGTGAGGTCGGCGGTGGCCAGCCGCGGGACGCGCAGGTCGCTGCGGACCAGTTCGCGGCCGGCCAGGGCGGCGTGCAGGCGGGTGGCCGCGCGCCGGATGCTGTCGCCTTCGGGCATGGGGCCATTGTGGCCCCGGGCCCGAAGGCGCGCCGGACGGACTACTTCCAGGTGATGCCCTTGCCCAGGGTGAAGGGGTCGCCCCAGTACTCGGCCGAAGCGACCTTGGTCTCGGCGGAGGGAGCCAGTGCGACGGCGCAGCCCGCGGTGACCTGCCCGTTGGTGAAGCCCTTGGGCAGGGAGTCGTTGGGGCACTTGTCGAACTTGCCGATGACCAGGAGGTCCTGGGCCTCGGTGCCGTCCCCGAGGTGGCCCTTGATGTGGCCGACCGAGGCGAAGGACAGGTCCGTGGTACCGACGTTCTTGACCTGGTAGCGGATGTAGTACGGAACCATCCCCTTCACCTTGTCGCCCAGCTTGAAGGGGGCGAGGTCGGTCGGCTGGCCCTTCTCGATGGCCGTGACGGCGAGGGCGATGGTGCCCTTGGTGCTGCCGGAGGCGAACGGGAAGGTCGCCTGCTCGCCGATCTTGAACTGCTGGCCGGCCTTCGCCGCGGCCCCGCCGCCGGTGGCGGGCGCGGCGGCGCTCGGGCTGGCCGAGGAGCTGGGCGCGGCGCTCGTGTCGGGCGCGTACGCCGACTGCGACGGCTGGGCGGCGGAGGGGGAGGCGGTCTTCGCCGCGCCCGTCTCCTCGTTGCCGCTCTTGCAGCCGCTCAGGGCCAGTACGGCGACGACCGCGAGGCCCGTGGCCGCCAGGGTGGTTCTGCGCGTGCGGAACTCGTTCATTGCGTCCCCCAATTGTTTGTGACGGTCCACCGTCAACTCAATGATCAGCGGGCAGCCTAGTCGGCCGAAGGGCCGCCAGTGCGCCGGGCGCGTCCCAGGTACGTCTCAAGCCCGTACCAGCCTCACGGGCGCAGCCGCAGCCCCCTCGGCGTGGCGTGGAAGCCCGCGGCCTCCAGGCCCGGGCCCAGCGGCGAGGTCAGCGCGGGGGAGGCGTTGATGCGCTCCACCGTCAGCGCGGGCAGGGCCCCCGACCGGCAGCCGGCGGCCAGGGCCGCCGTCGCCGCCGCCAGCCGCGGGTCGTCCGCCTCCGGCCACGCCAACAGGGTCTTGCCGCCGCGCTCCAGGTAGAGCGTCAGCTCCCCGTCGACCAGCACCACCAGCGAGCCCGCCTTGCGCCCGGGCTTGTGCGCGGATCCGGCCGGCGGCTCGGGCCACGACAGGGCGGCGCCGTAGGCGGAGGCCGGATCGGCCGCCGCCAGCACCACCGCCGCCAGCGGGGCCGGGTGCCGCTCGGCGGCCCGCAGCCGGTCCACCGCGCCGTCCATCGCGAACTGCGCCGCCCCCAGCCCCTCCACCACATAGCCGCGGCGGGCCTGCCCGCTGTCCTCGAAGGCCGACAGGATCCGGTAGACCGCGCTGAAGCCGCCCTCCACCCCCTCGGCCGCGACCGCGCCCCGGGTCACCACCCCGTGCCGGTCCAGCAGGGTCCGGGCCAGGGCGTGCGCCCGGTGGGTCGGGTCGGCCGCGCGGGCGGGCAGCAGGGACCACCGCCCCGAGACGGTCGGCGGACCGGTCCGCGAGACCTGGGCGCCGAGCGTGCCGTAGCGCCCGCGCGGCACGGTCCGCCGGGCCCGGTGGGCCGTCGCGCCCGCCGTCCGGCCCGAGCCCAGCAGGGCGCGCAGCGGCGCCAGGGTGTCATTGGTCAGCCGCCCCGACCAGGCCAGGTCCCACAGCGCCTGGGAGAGCTGTACGTCGCTCACCTCGGGGTCCCGCCCGCGCACCATCTCGGCGATCTGCCGGAAGAACAGGCCGTACCCGCCGGACAGGGCGTCCAGGATGCCCTGGTGCAGGGGGGAGGGGTCCAGCGGGTGCGGTGGCGGGAGCAGCAGCGGGGCCGCGTCCGCGAGGTAGAGGGAGACCCAGCCGTCCTTGCCGGGCAGCGCTCCGGCGCCCGCCCAGAGCACCTCGCCGCTGGTGGTCAGCTCGTCCAGCAGGGCCGGGGAGAAGCCGCCGACCCGCGACGGCAGGATCAGCCGCTCCAACGCCGACGCCGGGACCGGGGCGCCCTGGAGCTGCTCCACCGCCCGGGCCAGCCCGTCGATGCCGCGCAGCGCGCCGCCCAGGTGCTGCCACTGGGGCAGGAAGGTGGCCAAGGAGGTCGGCGGGACCGGCTCCAGCTCCTGGCGCAGCGCCGCCAGGGACCGCCTGCGCAACCTGCGCAGCACGGTCGCGTCGCACCACTCCTGGCCGATGCCCGCCGGATGGAACTCGCCCTGCACCACCCGGCCCGCCGCCGCGAGCCGGTGCAGGGCGCCGTCGGCCGTGGCCGTGCCCAGACCGAAGCGGGCGGCGACCGCCGCCGTGGTGAACGGGCCGTGCGTCCGCGCGTACCGGGCCAGGAGGTCGCCGAGCGGGTCCTTGACCGGCTCGGTGAACGCCTCGGGCACCCCCACCGGCAGGGCGGTCCCCAGCGCGTCGCGCAGCCGCCCGGCGTCCTCGATCGAGGCCCAGTGCTCCGCGCCGCCGATCCGCACCGCGATCACCCGCCGGGCCCGCGACAGGAGCCGGGCCCAGGCCGGGTCGGCGCCCCGCTCGGCCAGCTCCGCCTCCGTCAGCGGGCCCAGCAGCCGCAGCAGGTCGGCCACCGACTCCGCGTCCCGGGCCCGCCGGTCCTCGGTCAGCCACTGCAGCTCCCGCTCCAGCTCCGCCAGGACCTCCGCGTCCAGCAG
Source organism: Streptomyces sp. NPDC059917 (assembly GCF_042730635.1). Taxonomy (NCBI): domain Bacteria; kingdom Bacillati; phylum Actinomycetota; class Actinomycetes; order Kitasatosporales; family Streptomycetaceae; genus Streptomyces; species Streptomyces sp. NPDC059917. The sequence goes on along the minus strand of NZ_JBHWLC010000065.1, from coordinate 38,140 downwards.
CTCGCGCAGCTCCGCCTGGCCGAGCAGCTCGGCCAGCAGCCGGGAGTCCAGGGACAGCGCGGCCGCCCTGCGCTCGGCCAGCGGCGAGTCCCCCTCGTAGAGGAACTGGGCGACGTAACCGAACAGCAGGGACCGGGCGAAGGGGGACGGCTCGGCCGTGGTGACCTCCACCAGGCGGACCCGGCGGGCTTCGACGTCCCCCATCAGCTCGGTCAGGCCGGGCACGTCGAAGACGTCCTGGAGGCACTCGCGCACCGCCTCCAGGACGATCGGGAACGAACCGAACTCGGAGGCTACCTGGAGCAGTTGGGAGGCCCGCTGGCGCTGCTGCCACAGCGGGGTGCGCTTGCCGGGATTGCGCCGCGGCAGCAGCAGGGCGCGCGCCGCGCACTCGCGGAAGCGGGACGCGAACAGCGCCGAACCGCCCACCTGATCGGTGACGATGCCCTGGACCTCGCCCTGGTCGAAGGTGACGTCGGCCGCGCCCAGCGGGGCCTTCCCGTCGTCGAACTCGAAGGCGAAGGCGGCGCCGCCCGCCGGGGCCGGGTCGTGGTCCAGCAGGTCGAGCGGCTCGCCGCCCAGCCCCAGCAGGTCGGCATCGGGCAGGCGCAGCACGATCCCGTCGTCGGCGTGCATGACCTGCGCGTCCATGCCGTAGCGCTCGGCGAGGCGGGCGCCCAGCGCGAGCGCCCACGGCGCGTGCACCTGCGCGCCGAAGGGGGAGTGCACCACCACCCGCCAGTCGCCCAGCTCGTCGCGGAACCGCTCGACCACGATGGTCCGGTCGTCGGGCACGTGACCGCAGGCCTCGCGCTGCTCGGCCAGGTACGCCAGGACGTTGTCGGCGGCCCAGGCGTCCAGCCCGGCGGCCAACAGGCGCAGCCGCCCGTCCTCCTCGGACAGGGCACCGACCTCGCGGACGAACGCGCCCACCGCGCGGCCGAGCTCCAGCGGGCGCCCCAACTGGTCGCCCTTCCAGAACGGCAACCGCCCGGGCACCCCGGGCGCCGGGGTCACCAGCACCCGGTCCCGGGTGATGTCCTCGATCCGCCAGGAGGTGGTGCCCAGGGTGAAGACGTCGCCCACCCGGGACTCGTAGACCATCTCCTCGTCCAGCTCACCGACCCGGCCGCCGCCCTTCTTCGGGTCGGAGCCCACCAGGAAGACGCCGAAGAGGCCGCGGTCCGGGATCGTGCCGCCCGAGGTGACCGCCAGGCGCTGGGCCCCCGGTCGACCCGTGACCGTACCGGCCACGCGGTCCCACACCACGCGCGGCCGCAGCTCCGCGAAGGCGTCCGACGGATAGCGCCCGGCCAGCATGTCCAGCACCGCGGTGAACGCCGACTCCGGCAGGGCCGCGAAGGACGCCGCCCGGCGCACCAGGGCCAGCAGGTCGTCCACCTGCCAGGTGTCCATCGAGACCATCGCGACCAGCTGCTGCGCCAGGACGTCGAGCGGATTGGCGGGGACGCGCAGGGACTCGATGGCCCCGACGCGCATCCGCTCGGTGACCACGGCCGCCTGCACCAGGTCGCCGCGGTACTTGGGGAACACCACGCCGGTGGAGACCGCGCCCACCTGGTGCCCGGCCCGTCCCACGCGCTGGAGCCCGGAGGCCACCGACGGCGGCGACTCCACCTGCACCACCAGGTCCACCGCGCCCATGTCGATGCCCAGTTCGAGACTGGAGGTGGCGACGACGGCGGGCAGCCGACCCGCCTTGAGGTCCTCCTCGACCAGGGCCCGCTGCTCCTTGGACACCGAACCGTGGTGGGCGCGGGCGAGCAGGGGCGGGGCGCCCTGCGCCGCGCCCGACTGGGCCATGATCTCGGCCGGGGGAGCGCCCGCGGGCAGCGGCTCGCCCATCGCCCGTTCGTAGGCGATCTCGTTGAGCCGGTTGCACAGACGCTCCGCGAGGCGGCGGGAGTTGGCGAAGACGATCGTGGACCGGTGGGCCTGCACCAGGTCCGCGATCCGCTCCTCCACATGCGGCCAGATCGACGGCTTGTCCCCGCCCTCCTTGCCCTCGGTGGCGGGCGATCCACCCAACTCGCCCATGTCCTGCACCGGGACGACCACCGACAGGTCGAACTCCTTGGTCGAGGGCGGCTGGACGATCTCCACCTTGCCGCGCGGCGACAGGTAGCGCGCCACCTCGTCCACCGGCCGGACCGTCGCGGACAGCCCGATCCGGCGCGCCGGTCGGGGCAGCAACTCGTCGAGCCGCTCCAGGGAGAGCGCCAGGTGGGCGCCGCGCTTGGTCGCGGCCACCGCGTGCACCTCGTCGAGGATCACTGTCTCGATCCCGCTCAGCGCCTCGCGCGCGGCCGAGGTCAGCATCAGGAAGAGGGACTCGGGGGTGGTGATGAGGATGTCCGGCGGACGGGTCGCCAGCGCCCGGCGCTCGGCGGGCGGGGTGTCCCCGGAGCGGATCCCGACCCGGATGTCGGGCTCGGGCAGCCCGAGGCGCAGCGATTCCTGCCGGATGCCGGTCAGCGGGCTGCGCAGATTGCGCTCCACGTCCACCGCGAGGGCCTTCAGCGGCGACACGTACAGCACCCGGCAGCGCTTCTTCGGCTCGGCGGGCGGCGCCACGGCCGCCAACCGGTCCAGCGCCGCGAGGAAGGCGGCCAGCGTCTTGCCGGAGCCGGTGGGCGCCACCACGAGGACGTCCGAGCCCTCCCCGATGGCCCGCCAGGCACCCTCCTGCGCGGCGGTGGGCGTACGGAAGGCCCCCGTGAACCAGGAGCGGGTAGCGGGGGAGAACGCGTCGAGCGCGGAGCCGGCCATCCCCCCATCGTGCACCCCGCCACCGACAACGGCCCGGACCTGCGCGGACGTGCGCGGACGTGCTGCGGGCAAGGGGCGCAGAATGGAGGAATGGCAGCGGTGGAGGATGCGGGGCGCGCGGCGCGCGGGACCGGTGAGTGGGCCCGGCACTGGCAGTACGCCGAGCTGCCCGGCCTGGACCTGCTGCGCGCCCACTACGTGCGCCACACCTTCCCGCGGCACGCCCACGACGGGTACGTCATCGCGGCCGTCACCCACGGCGTCGAGGAGATCGGGATGCCCGGCGGCGTGCTCCGGGCCGGTCCCGGCAGCGTGGTCCTGATCAACCCCGAGGTCCCCCACTCCGCGCGCGCCGGGGTCCCCGAGGGCTGGGGCTACGCCACCCTCTACCCCTCGCGGGAGCTGATCGCGCAGGTGGCCGAGGAGAGCGGCGCGCCGCGCGGCACACCCGGCTTCGGCCCGGCCATGGTCATGGACGCACAGGCCGCACGGATGATCGCCGAGGTGCACCGGGGCGCCGAGGAGGGCAACCCGCTCGCCGCCGACACCCTGCTGCGGGGCGTGGTGGCGCGGATGCTGCAACGGCACGCCGCGCCCCTGCCGGTCCGCCGGACAGCCGCCGCGGGCGCCGCCGACGCCGAGCGGGCCAGGGAGGTGCTGGAGGCGCGGATGTGCGCACCGCCCTCGCTGGAGCAGCTCGCGGACGAGCTCGGCACCCGCCCCTTCGCCCTGCTGCGCGCCTTCCGCGAGCGGTACGGGATGCCCCCGCACACCTGGCTGACGGACGCCCGGGTGCGGCGGGCCCGGCTGCTGCTGGAGGCGGGCACGCCGCCCGCCGAAGCGGCCCTCGCGGTCGGCTTCAGCGACCAGCCGCACCTGAACCGGCACTTCACCCGGATCGTGGGGGTCCCACCGGGGGCGTACCGGAGGGGCCGAACCGGCGCCGGGTGACCGGGAACTTCGCGGCCTCGGCGCCCAGGTGGTGGCCGAGCGCCCGGTAGGCGTCGAACTGCGCGTGGTCGAACCACTGGTCGAAGGTGCTGTCCCGGGGGAACGCCTTCTCCTTGAGGGCGTACGAGAGCAGCTCGTAGGGCATGTCCGGGGTCAGACCGGCCTTGGCGAAGACGATCGTGGCGAACCGCGACGGCTTGCGGCGCCCGGGGAAGAGGACCGGCTCGGGGTACTCGACGACGCCGCGCACGACGCAGTCGGCCGAGAAGCGGGTGTTGAGCCCGGCCATCGCCTCCTGCGGGTCCAGCTTCGCCGCGCTGCCGGGCACCAGCCGCAGCACCTCCGCCTGGTCGAAGGTGATCCGCACGCCCAGGTCCTCGTAGGCGAGGGTGACCGCCTCGGCGAGGGTGCGGGCCAGCGGCGGCGGATCGCCCGAGGAATCGATCACGTACACGGTCTCGCAGCGCAGCCGCAGCAGCTCCACCAGGCCCAGGTTGTCGAAGTGGCCGCCGTCGGTGCACAGCACCATCGGGCTGGTGTCGGTGTAGCGCCCGGCCAGCTCCTGGAGCTGGTAGCGCAGCCGTCGCACCCACGGCAGTCGGGGCATCGTCCAGTCCGGTTCGTGCCGGGCGACCTCGGCCAGGTAGGAGGGGTTGGGCACCCAGGTGCCCAGGCGCAGGTTGGACAGGGCGAGCAACCGCTGGACGGCGCTGCCTTGAGTGCCCATCGCCGAGGCGAACGCGGCGCCCGACACCGCCACCGCGGACTGCACGGTGAGGTCCCGCCGGACCAGCGGGTGCGCCGTCTCCTCCATCGTGGACGTGCGCACCCAGCCGGTGTCCGGGCCCCCCACCCAGTCGTGGGAGAAGGTGAAGGGCACCGCGGGCCGCCCCGGCGCGGTCCGGTTGCGCAGCGACATGGCCGCCGAGGCGGCGAAGATGACCTGCGGGAAGCCCTCGACCCGCTTGCCGTGCGTGCTCAGCCGGGTCGACTCGGCGTTGTAGTCGTAGGGCAGCGCGCCGATCGACCCGTCGCGCAGGACCGCCCGGCGCACGGCGAAAGCGCCGGCCAGCCGCTGCCGGTAGAAGGGGTGCAGGCTGAAGGTGGTCTGGTCGATGAGGATCGCGGTCAGGAGCAGGGCGATCGGGAGGCCGAGCCGCCAGCCCACCGGCCAGCCGGGCGCGGAGACCGCCGACCAGGACAGCAGCGACAGGCCGAAGAAGGCGACCAGGAGCAGCACCAGCCACACGACGGCCGTGGTGATCGGGCCGCCCCCGATCCGGGTCACGATCGACGAAGGGGATACGGAGCGCGACGTGCTCTCGCCGCTCGGCATCAGGGTCTTCACCTTGTCGCTCACGGCGGTGTACACCGCGCCGATGCCGGTGGCGGCGGCCGTGAGGGCGCCGAGCAGCGAGATGCCGGGGCCGCCGGTGGGCACGTCCGCCCGGTGCGCCAGCGACGAGAGGTAGGCGAAGAACCAGAACACGGCGGGCAGCACCACGGCGAACACGACGACCAGCGCCGCCAGGGTGAGGGGACCGCGCGTGATCGTGCGGACCCAGGCCGGTCGGGACCTCCCGCGGCGCGCCACGATCAGGGAGGACGCCGCCGAGACGACGGCCGAGACCCCGACCAGGGCGAGGACGGGGTACAGGACCCGGGGGTGCGGCGCGAAGTCGGGGAAGTGTGCATGGCGCGCCGGGCGCAGCGCCGTCAGGTCGATGAAGGGGACCATGTCGTAGAAGGCGCCGAGGAGCACCCCGGCGACCACGAAGGCGAGGCCGAGCATCCCCAGGGACACTCCGAGGCCGCGCAGGATCACCCCGGCGGCCAGCAGCTTCTCGCGCGGGCTGTCCGCGAGGTACTTGGCGTGGCGGCGGATGTGGTCCTCTTCGGGGCTGCCCGGCGCGAACACGTCCCGCGCGGTGGCGAGCGGCGTCGATCGGCTTCCCGCCGCCTGCGTGTCCTTGGGCATCAGCGCCAGCTGGAACGCCCCCGCCGTGTACCCGCCGCCGGAGACCGAGACCAGGTAGCGCGCCCGACCCAGCACCCCGCCCTCGCGCAGCGCCTGGAGGGCGCCCAGGGTGACCGCCGCGGAACGGATCCCGCCGCCGGAGACGCAGATGCCGACGGACGCCGGCTCCCGGCCGGGCGGTTGGTAGGCGCGGGTGCGCCAGCGGGCGAGCGCGCTGTCCCGGGGGGCGCCGGTCCTGGTGGAACCGGCCCAGTCGCGCACCGCCGTGGTCGCGTGCGGGGCCACCGGGGCCGCGATGACGTCCGGGTCGGCCCACCGCTCGGAGCCGTCGGCGAGGCGGTGGGCCTCCTGGACCCGGGCCGGTTTCCCGCACGGCGGGGCGTTGGTGACCCGGGCCCGCAGCGGGAAGAGGCGGGCGAAGAGGGTGAGCCCGATCCACCCGGCGGCGCCCGCCAGCGGGAGGGCGAGCGACCACTTCAGCAGGGCGAACATCGCCGCCTTGGCCAGGTCGCCGTCCTGGCCGGAGGCCAGCCCGTCCAGCGCGCGGTACTCGAAGACGTTCTCGCCGAGGTCCGCCGCGGCCATGACCAGGGTGGCGCCCAGGCCCCGGACCGCCAAGCGGCGGGACACCTGGCGGTGGAGGAAGCAGCTGCCGAGGCCGAAGAGGGCGAGCAGGACCAGGGTGTACGCGGGAACGAAGAGGAGCGTGTCGAGGCGCAGGGCCTCGTACTGCGCCCGCAGCCGCTCCTTGTAGGGCGGGCACCACAGCTGCGGATCGCAGAGGAGGGGATAGGCCTTCTCCCAGCGCCCCGCCAGCTGGAGCGCCACCTCGCCGGGCACGTTCCGGGGATGTCGGGTGCGGTACAGGGCGAAGAGGGCGCCGGCGGCGATCAGCGCGGCGAAGCTCAGGTACGGGGCCCAGCGGGCGTGCGAAGGACGTTCAACCGGCACGGTGCGAACACGCTTCATACACTCACCGTAGCGAAGTGATCGCTAAGGGTTGCGGTGTGTCGCCGTGTCGGACGCGACCGCCGCAAGAACGTACAAGACCGGGTGGCGGGCGCCCGCATAGCTTCGCCGAGTGAGAGAGCGACAGGCAGTGGACGTGGAACGGGCCGGGGCGACGGCCGACGGGGCCGGTGGGGCCCAAGGGGTCGAGGAGGGCGGCCGGGACGGTCGCCGGGCCGTCGTACGGGACGCCCTCGGCGTCGGCGTGGCCGTCGGGCTGTCCGGCTTCGCCTTCGGGGTGACCGCGGCCGGGGCCGGGATCAGCACCGCGCAGGCCTGCGTGCTGAGCCTGCTCGTCTTCACCGGGGCCTCGCAGTTCGCCCTGGTCGGAGCCCTGGCCGCGGGCGGCAATCCGTTCACGGCCGCGGCCGGCGCCTTCTTCCTCGGGACCCGCAACGCCTTCTACGGGCTGCGGCTGTCCCCGATCCTGGAGCTGCCCCGCGCGCTGCGGCCGCTGGCCGCCCACTGGGTCATCGACGAGACCACCGCCGTCACGCTGGCGCAGCGGGGCCGGGCCCACGCCCGCCTCGGCTTCACCGTCACCGGGCTCACCCTGTACGTGCTGTGGAACCTCACCACCCTGCTGGGGGCGCTGGGCGCGGAGGCCATCGGGGACACGGCCGCCTGGGGCCTGGACGCGGCCGGGCCCGCCGTCTTCCTCGCCCTGCTCGCCCCGATGCTGCGCAGCGCCACCGAGCGGGCCGTCGCCGTGCTCGCCCTGGTGCTGGGGCTCGGCCTCCTGCCGGTGCTGCCGGCCGGGGTGCCGGTGCTGCTGGCCGCGCTCGCCGCACCGGCCGTGCTCTTCCTCAGCGGCCGCCGTACGAAGGGAACCCGTTCGTGAACGTCTGGATCGCCATCGGGCTCACCGTGCTCGGGTGCTACGCCGTCAAGCTCGGCGGGCTGCTGGTGCCCGCGGGGGCGCTGGAGCGGCCGCTGGTGCGGCGGCTGTCCGCCCTGGTTCCCGTCGCGCTGCTGGCCGCGCTCACCGCGCAGCAGACCTTCAGCACCGGCTCCGCACTGGTCGTCGACGCGCGGGCCGCCGGGCTGGTGGCGGCGGGGGTCGCGTTGCTGGTGCGGGCGCCGTTCCTGGTGGTGGTCGCGGTCGCCGTCCTCGTCACGGCGGGGGTGCGGGCGCTGGGCGGCTGATGCCGTGGCGGCCGGGGCGGTTCACCGGCCGAGCGGGCGGCCGTGGGCCCGCAGCGTCAGCAGTGCCTCCAGCGTCGCGATCGGGCGCCGCTCCAGGGTGCTCCCGGGGGCCCAGGCGCGGCGGCGGACCGGCCAGCCGCCGTCCTCCTGCTGCTCGGAGGCGAGGAAGTCCAGCGAGCGCGCGGTCTCCTCGTCGGTGAACCAGCCGCGCGCCAGTGATTCGGGGCGGCGGGCGTAGTCGTGCGGGAAGAGGTGCTCGCCGGGGGCGTAGCCGGGGCCGACCGGGAACTCGGCGCGCCGCCCCGGGTCCAGGACGACCAGGCCCTGCTCGCGCACGAGCCGACCCAGCCGGTCGGCGGCCGCCGCGGCCCGGGGGCGGTCCGGGGTGCCGTCCAGGAAGGCGACGGCGCCCTGGATCTCGTACGGGTGTGACCTGCGCAGGGTCTCGATCCGGTCCCAGCAGAAGTCCGTGGCGCGGAACAGCCAGGCGTGCCAGATCCGGTTGCGGTGGAGCAGGCCCACCACCGGGCCGGTGACCTGGAGCTCGCCCGGCGGGTCGTCCTGCACGGGGTGGTAGGGCGCCGTCGGGTAGGCGCGCGGGGCCGGGAGGGCCACCGGGAGGGCGCCCTCCGCCGTGGAGACCCCGCTCAGGTGGCGGCACAACTGCTCGATCCGCCGCCCCGAGCAGCGGCCGAGGCCGTCCAGGACGCGCAGGGCGTGCACGGTGTGCAGCGGCTGGCTGTGCGGGCCGCGCAGGTCCGGGTCGAGGGCGTGCCCGTAGCCGCCGTCGCCGTTGAGGTAGGAGCCGAGGGCGGTGTCCACCGGGTCGGCGTCGCCGCCGAGGAAGTGGAACGCGAACCGCCGCTGCTCCAGCACCCGCGCCGTGAGCCAGATGAACTGCTCGGCGCGGGCGAGCGGTGCTGTGTCGTCTCCAGCCATGGCCATGGAGGAACCGTAGGACCGGGGCGGGGCGCGGGCGGCGGGAACGGCCCGGGTGCACCCTCCGGGGCGGGATACTGGACGCATGCGGTTGACGATTTTCTGGGAACGGATGGCGGAGCACTTCGGCGCGGGCTACGCGGAGTCCTTCGCGCGCGATCACGTGATGGCCGAGCTGGGCGGGCGCACGGTGGTGCAGGCGCTGGAAGCGGGCTGGGAGACCAAGGACGTGTGGCGGGCGGTCTGTTCGGCGATGGACGTGCCCGCGACGCTGCGCTGACGGGGGCGGTGGCCGAGCGATTGCTGGTGGTACGGGAGACTTGTCCGTGTGGCAGTCACCGACCAGGACCCGTCCGACACCGATCCGATCGCCGAGACCTCCCCGGCCGCGGCGCCCGAGGGGCGTCCGCCCACCGGCGGACCGCCGGACGCCGGGGGCGGTGCGGCGCGCGAGCGGATGCCGCGCTGGCTGCCGCGCGCGGTGGTGCTCGCCTTGGCGCTCGTCGCCTGCTTCCAACTCGGCAGCTGGGCGTTCCACCAGCTCATCGGGTTGCTCGTCAACATCCTGATCGCGTTCTTCCTCGCCCTCGCGATCGAACCGGCCGTGGCCCGGATGGCGGCCCGCGGGATGCGCCGCGGGCTGGCGACCTTCCTGGTGTTCCTCGGCGTGTTCGCGGCGAGCGCCGGCTTCGTCGTCCTGCTCGGCTCGATGCTGGCCGGGCAGATCGTCGACATGGTGGAGGGGTTCCCCCGCTACCTCGACTCGGTGATCGGATCGATCAACAGCACCTTCCACACCGACCTGTCCCGGCTGGAGATCCAGGACAGCGTGCTGCACTCGGACTGGCTGCAGAAGTACGTGCAGAACAGCGCGTCCGGCGTGCTGGACGTGTCGGCGACGGTGCTCGGCGGGCTCTTCCGGCTGCTGACGGTCGGGCTCTTCGCCTTCTACTTCGCCGCCGACGGGCCGCGGCTGCGGCGCGCGCTGTGCTCCGTGCTGCCGCCCGCGAAGCAGTCGGAGGTGCTGCGCGCCTGGGAGATCGCCGTCGCCAAGACCGGCGGCTACCTGTACTCGCGGGGGCTGATGGCGCTGGTCTCCGGGATCGCGCACTACGTCTGCTTCGTGGTGCTCGACGTGCCGTACGCGCCCGCGCTCGCGGTGTGGGTGGGGCTGGTCTCCCAGTTCATCCCCACCATCGGCACCTACCTGGCGGGCGCGCTGCCGATGCTGATCGCCTTCACGGTCAATCCCTGGTACGCGCTGTACGTCCTCGGGTTCGTGGTGGTCTACCAGCAGTTCGAGAACTACGTGCTCCAGCCGAAGCTGACCGCGAAGACGGTCGACATCCACCCCGCGGTGGCCTTCGGCTCGGTCATCGCGGGGACGGCCCTGCTCGGCGCGGTGGGCGCGCTGATCGCGATCCCGGCCGTCGCGACCCTGCAGTCCTTCCTCGGCGCGTACGTGCGGCGGTACGCGGTGGTGCACGAGGGCGATACCGAGGGCGGGTCCGACGGCGGGAGCGGGAGCGGCCCGGGTGACGGCGCGGCCGTCGACCCGGGCGCGGCCGTCACGGGGACGACGCCCGGGCCTACTCCTTGGTCGCGGCGAGTACGGCGTCCACGGCCTCGGTGACGTACGCCTCGGCGGCGGCCTTGCCGACGCCGAGGCCGCTGAGCACGCCCTCGCCGTCCTCCAGTTCGAGCAGCGCGAGCAGGATGTGCTCGGTGCCGACGTAGTTGTGGCCGAGGCGCAGGGCCTCGCGGAAGGTGAGCTCCAGGGACTTCTTGGCGTTCGCGTCGAAGGGGATGAGGTCGGGGATCTCCGCCACGGCGGGCGGCAGGACGGCGGTGGCGGCGGCCCGGACGGCGTCCGGGGTGACGCCCTGGGCGCCCAGCGCGAGGGCGGCGAGGCCCTCGGGTTCGGCGAGCAGGCCGAGGACGAGGTGCGCGGGGCTGATCTCGGCGCCGCCCGCCTTGCGGGCCGCGCTCTGGGAGGCGACCACGACGCCCCGGGCGCGCGGGGTGAAGCGGGAGAAGCCCTGGCTCGCGTCGAGGTCCCCGTCGCCCTTGGGGACGAAGCGCTTCTGCGCGGCCTGTCGGGTGACGCCCATGCTGCGGCCGATGTCGGTCCAGGAGGCGCCCGAGCGGCGGGCCTGGTCGACGAAGTGGCCGATGAGGTGGTCGGCGACGTCACCGAGGTGCTCGGCGACGACGACCGCTCCGCTGAGCTGGTCCAGGGCGTCGGGGTGGGACTGCTTGATGCCCGCGATCAGGTCGTCGAGGCGGACCGGGTTGGTCATGCGCGCGGGGGCCGCAGGATCTGCGGAGCCCGCCGGAGGGTTCGTCGGGTTCGTCATGAGTGCAACCGTAGGTTGACAGTCGGCGGGGTGTCAACCCTGGGTTGTCAGTCGTGTCGAACGTTGCTCGAACCATCGCGGTGGCCGCACACTCGAACCCAAGGGGCTTGATTTGGGGGGTAGTTGTGTGGATCTTCTTCTTCGCCGCCGCGGCCGTGCCGCTGCTGGGGGCGGTCCTGTGGCGGGTCCGCGCGTCCCGGCAGCTCTATCCGCCCGTCGACCACGAGGCGCTCACCCTGTACGAGGCGGCGCACCTGCGCGGCGGCGCACCGGCCGTGGCCGACGTGGCGCTGGTCTCCCTCTACCTGACGGGGCGCCTGGAGGTGCGCGAGCGGCGGCTGGTCCCGGTGGGCGGGCCGCCGGTGCGGGACCCGGTGCAGGTGGCGGCGTACGCGAGCGCGGGCGCCGAGGGGCGGGGCGAGTCGGCCCTGGAGGTCCGGCGCAAGGTCTCCTTCTGTCCGCCCGTGCGCCGGGTCGAGGAGGTGCTGGCCGGGCGCGGCCTGGTGCCCGACGGGAAGCGGCTGGCCGCGCTCGGCCGGGTGAACGACGCCGTCGGCGCCTTCGCCGTGCTCGCCGCCCTGCTGTGCATCGCGGCCCTGGTCGCCGACTCGCTGACGGGCGAGGGCAGCGGGATCGCGCCCCTGATCGCCTTCGGGGTGCTGGGCGCGGTGACCGGCGTCCTGTGGTTCGTCCCGCGCCGGTTCGGGCGCATGCCCTCCGGTCACGCGACGCGGGCCGGGCTGCGACGGCTGCGGGAGGTCAAGGAGGACCGGACCTGGCAGCCGCGGCTGGTGGCGGGGGTTCCGATCGTCGGCGCGGAGGCGGACGTACTGGCCGACGTGGCCCGGTACGGCGCCGACCGGGCTCCGGCTGCCCTGGCGCCGCTGCTGCTCGCGCCCTGGCCGCTGGTCCCCGTGGTCGCTGCGGCCTCGTCCTCCGACTCCTCGGGGTCCTCGGATTCCGGGGGGAGCAAGGGCTCCGGGGGGTGTGGCGGCGGGTGCGGGAGCGGCTGCGGGAGTGGTTGCGGCGGGGGTTGCGGGGGGTGCGGGTGTGGATAGGGGGCACCGTTTGAACGATCAAAAAGCAGGGGGGATAGCATATGAGCGCCCCCTAGCTCGAAAGATAAACTTGTGACTGTCAAAGACGACGCGTTCACCAACTGGAAGAACCGCGAGGAGATCGCGGAGTCGATGATCCCGATCATCGGGAAGCTGCACCGCGAGCGGGACGTCACCGTCCTGCTGCACAGCCGCTCCCTGGTGAACAAGTCGGTGGTCAGCATTCTCAAGATCCACCGGTTCGCGCGGCAGATAGCCGGTGAGGAGCTCTCGGTCACCGAGACGCTGCCCTTCCTGGAGGCCCTCACCGCCCTCGACCTCGGTCCGTCGCAGATCGACCTCGGCATGCTCGCCGCGACCTACAAGGCCGACAGCCGCGGCCTCTCGGTCGCGGAGTTCACCGCCGAGGCCGTCGCCGGCGCCACCGGCGAGAACAAGATCGAGCGCCGCGAGGCGCGCGACGTGGTCCTCTACGGCTTCGGCCGCATCGGCCGCCTCGTGGCCCGCCTGCTGATCGAGAAGGCCGGGTCCGGCAACGGCCTGCGGCTGCGCGCGATCGTCGTCCGTCAGGGCGGCGACCAGGACATCGTCAAGCGCGCCTCGCTGCTGCGCCGCGACTCCATCCACGGTCAGTTCCAGGGCACGATCACCGTCGACGAGGCGAACAACACGATCGTCGCCAACGGCAACGAGATCAAGGTGATCTACGCCAACGACCCGTCGGAGATCGACTACACGGCGTACGGCATCAAGGACGCCATCCTCATCGACAACACGGGCAAGTGGCGCGACCGCGCCGGCCTGTCGAAGCACCTGCGCCCCGGCATCGACAAGGTCGTGCTGACGGCTCCGGGCAAGGGCGACGTCCCCAACATCGTGCACGGCGTCAACCACGACACGATCAAGCCGGACGAGCAGATCCTGTCCTGCGCCTCCTGCACCACCAACGCGATCGTCCCGCCGCTGAAGGCGATGGCGGACGAGTACGGCGTCCTGCGCGGCCACGTGGAGACCGTCCACTCCTTCACCAACGACCAGAACCTGCTGGACAACTACCACAGCGCCGACCGCCGCGGCCGTTCCGCGCCGCTCAACATGGTCATGACCGAGACCGGCGCCGCCTCGGCCGTCGCCAAGGCCCTGCCCGACCTCAAGGCGCCGATCAGCGGCAGCTCGATCCGCGTCCCGGTGCCGGACGTCTCGATCGCCATCCTCAGCCTGCGGCTCGGGCGCGAGACCACCCGCGAGGAGGTCCTGGACTACCTGCGGGAGGTCTCGCTGACCTCGCCGCTGAAGCGCCAGATCGACTTCACCACCGCCCCCGACGCGGTCTCCAGCGACTTCATCGGCTCGCGGCACGCCTCGATCGTCGACGCGGGCGCCACCAAGGTCGACGGCGACAACGCGATCCTCTACCTCTGGTACGACAACGAGTTCGGCTACTCGTGCCAGGTCATCCGGGTCGTCCAGTACGTCTCCGGCGTGGAGTACCCGACCTACCCGGCTCCGGCGCTCTGATCCGTCGTCCGCCTGCGGGGCGGGGCCTTCCCCCGGGGGAAGGCCCCGCCCCGAGCCCGGTGGGGGCTCAGCAGGTCAGGTCCTTCGCCGGGAGCCTGCCCGTGGTCAGGTAGCGCGCGGCGGCCTCGTCCGCGCAGGCGTTGGTGCCGTTGACGATGTGTCCCTCTCCGCCCGCGACGGTGACCATCCGGGATCCGCTCAGGGCCCGGTGCATGGCCCGGCCGCCGGCCAGGGGCGTCGAGGGGTCCCACTCGTTCTGCAGGATGAGCGCGGGGACCCCGTTGGCCACCGTCGTACGGGGCTCGCTGCCGGGTTCCCAGAAGGCGCACGGCCTGATGCCGGACTCGAAGTCGCCGGAGAGCGGATAGCGGGCCCTGTCGCGGACCGCGTCGCGGCGGTAGCGCTCGGGGTCGCGCGGCCAGGACTCGCGGGTGTCGGCGCACAGCACCGCCCAGGCGCTCGCGGCTTCGTTGTCCGGGGGAACCTCACGGGCGGACGCCGACGCGAGGGGGCTCGGGCGCCGCTCCGGCCCGCCGGACGGCTGCGGCCCCTCGCCCCCGGCCGCCCGCTTCAGCTCGGCGACCCAGGAGGCGGCCCGCTCCACGCGGGAGAACAGGGCGCGCCGGGCGCGGATGGCGTCACCGGTGTAGCGCGTCCCGCCGACGTCGACGGGTGCGCGGTCGGCCCGGGCGACGAGGTCCCAGAACGTCGTGCGGACCTCGGCGGGGGTGCGGCCCAGTCCGTACGTCGCGTGGCGCCGGGCGGTCCACTCGCTCCACCGCGTGAAGGCGGGCCCCGCCGCGCGCGCCATCTCCTGGAACATGCCCCGCCCGTACCCCGCGGGGTCGGGCGCGCTGTCCAGCACGAACCGGTCCGTTCGCCGGGGGAACATCTGCGCGTAGACGGCGCCGAGGTAGGTGCCGTAGGAGAACCCCAGGTAGGAGATCTTCTCCTCGCCCAGCACCGCCCGGACGAGGTCCATGTCGCGAGCGGTGTTGCGCGTGGTGAGGTGGCGCAGCCTGTCGCCCTCCGCGGCCCGGCACTTGGCGGCCACGGTACGGGCCCACTCCACGTCCTTCGCGAAGGTGCCGGGCGAGTACGGGCGTTCCAGGTCCTGCTCCTCGGCGGTGAGGGCGCAGCCGACGGGCGAGCTGCGCCCGATGCCCCTCGGGTCGAAGCCGATGAGGTCGTACCGTTCCCTCACCTCCGCGGGGAGGTCCGGTCCCAGGCTGACGGGCAGGTCCAGGCCCGGCCCGTTGGGGCCACCGGGGTTGAGCAGCAGGACGCCGCGGCGCTCCTGCGCGCCGGTCGCCTTCACCCGGGACACCGCGACCTCCGTCGTCCTGCCCCCGGGATCGCCGTAGTCCAGCGGCACCGTGAGCGTCGCGCAGGTGAAGGTGGCGGGGTGCTCCGCGTCGCAGCGCTGCCATCGCGGAGCCTGTTGGACGTACGGGCGCAGGGGGTCCGCGGCCGCGGCGGTGGATCCGGACGCGGGCGTCGCGGGTGCGAGTGCGCAGAGGAAGGCCGTCGCGAGGCCGACGATCATGCGGGAGGTCGTTGTCGTGTGGCGCACGGTGCTGCTCGTCCTCGTCCTCGTCGGGTAGGGCCGCTCGGCGCCGGTCACCGGCCGGTGAGCTGCTGCTGGACGCACTGCGCGTACTGCTGGAGACCGTCGGGCTGGTAGCACTCCTGCGTCTGCTCGGCGTACCAGACGAAGAAGACGGCGACCAGGACGGACACCGCGACGGCCAGGGCCGAGGTGACCAGGCCGGTGAGCGCCGTGCCGCGGCCGACGGCAGTCCGCCCGGCCCTCGCCAGGGCGACGACGCCCAGGACCAGGCCGACGCAGCCGAAGAGGCCGCCGATGACGAAGATCGACGTGCTGAGGCCGATGACGCCGAGCACCAGGGCGGCCCCGGCCGGGCCGTTGGTCGTCGGCGTGCGGTGCGGCGGCCCCTGCGTGCCCCCGCTGATGGTCCGGGCGAATTCCTGGGTGTTCATCGAGCGTCCTCCGGTCGGCTGTTCGGGGCACGATCCTGGCTCCCGGCGGCGCGCGGGCGCATCGCGGGAAGGCGGGAGGAGATGCTCCCCCGATCGGGGGAGGGCAGCGCCGAGCCGCCCGGTCATACTGGGTCGATCATGATCAGGGGACTCCGGCCGCTGCTGCGCGGCTCCACGTACGCGGGCATGCTGCTCGCCTATTGCGGCGCGTTGGCGAGCCTGCCGCTACTGCCCTTCGCCCTGCTGGCGCCACTGGCGTGGCCGGCCGCTCCCTACGGCGCCCAGGTCGCCCTGGTCCTCCTGGTCTGGGCCGTGCTGATCGGCTCGGTCGGCCTGGCCCGCACCGTGCGGCGGGCGTTGATCGCCTTCGCCCGCCACCTCCTGCGGGTGCCGTTGCCGGCCCCCGCGGCCGGGGCGGTCGGCGCCGACCGCCTGCGCACTCCCCTCTGGCTGCTGCTGCACGTGGCGCTGGGGTGGACGGGGGCGCTGACGAGCGGTGTGCTGGTGCTCATGGGGATCGCCCTCCCCGGGGGCTGGCTGGACGCCGAGGCCGGGCTGAGCCTCTTCGGCTGGTCGCTGCGCTCCGACGGCGGTTGGCGGAGCTGGCTGTTGGCGTGCTGCTGCCTGCTGCTCGCGGCGGTCGTGTGCGCGGTGGTGACGGGCGCGCTGCGGTGGCTGGCGCCCCGGCTGCTGGGGCCTTCGTCGGTCGAGCGGCTCGCGCTGATGGCCGAGCGGGAGCGGCGCCTCGCCGAACGCAACAGGCTGGCGCACGAGTTGCACGACTCGATCGGGCACACGCTGACCGCGACCACGATCCAGGCGGCGGTCGCGGGCGAGGTCCTCCACACCGACCCGGTGGCGGCGCGGGCCGCGCTGCGCGGCATCGAGGAGTCGGCCAGGGCCGCGCTGGAGGACCTGGACTACGTACTGGGCGTGCTGCGCGAGGAAGGGGTGCGGACGGCGCCGACCCGGACCCTGGCCGATCTGCCCGACCTGCTCGACCGGTTGCGGCACGCGGGCGCGGTCCTCGACGTGGAGCTGTCCGGCGAACCGGCCCAGGTGCAGGGGACGCTCTCCCGCGCCGCGTACCGGATCCTGCAGGAGGGTCTGACGAACGCCTTGCGGCACGGCAGCGGCGGCCCGATCGAGGTCCGCGTGGCGGCGGCCCCGGATGGGCTGGAGCTCAGCGTGGTCAACGGGGCGGGCGCGGGCGCGCGTACGGACGCGAGCGGCCTGCGGACGTCCGGGCGCGGCCTGCCCGGCCTCGCCGAGCGGGTGCGGCTGCTGCAGGGCGAGATCGAGGTCGGCCCGGACGGGCCGCGGCGCTGGCGGCTGGCGGTCCGGCTGCCGCAGCGGTGCGCGGCATGACCGGCGCCGGGGCGGGTCCGGCCGCCTCCGCAGGGGCCCCTGCCGCCGTCACCCTCCTGATCGCGGACGACGACGAGGTGACGCGCAGCGGTCTGCGCACCCTGCTCGCGGCGCAGCCGGGCATCGCGGTGGTCGGTGAGGCCGCCGACGGCGTCGAGGCCGTCGACGAGGCGCGGCGGCTGCGGCCGGACGTGGTCCTGATGGACGTGCGGATGCCGCGCCGCAACGGGATCGAGGCCACCCGGCAGCTCCTCGCCGAGTCGGCCCGGTCGGCCGGGTCGGCCGGGGCGGTCGGTCGGTTCGACCCGCCGAAGGTCGTGGTGATCACCACCTTCGAGAACGACGGCTACGTCACCGCGGCGCTCGGCGCGGGGGCCAGCGGCTTCGTGCTCAAGCGGCTGCCGGTGCGGCAGATCGCCGAGGCGGTGCGCGTGGTGGCGGCGGGCGAGGCGATCCTCTTCCCGGCGGCCCTGCGCCGGATGGTCGCCGCCCGCCCGCTGGGCTCCGCCGAGGCGTTGCCGAAGGCGGCGCTGACGGAGCGGGAGGAGGAGGTGCTGCGGTCGATGGCCACCGGCCTGACCAACCCGGAGATCGCGCAGGAGCTGAGGGTGAGCCTGGAGACGGTGAAGACGCACGTCGGGAACGTGCTGACCAAGCTCGGTGCGCAGAACCGGACCCATGCCGTGGTGATCGCGTACGAATCGGGTCTGGTGGTGCCGGGGTTCACCGGCTGAGCCGGATTTTTCAGGAGCCTTTTGCGGCTCCGGGGGTGCGCGCGATCAGGCCGAGAGGTGACTTGCGCGCGGTTGCGGGGTCCGGGGCCCGCCGCTGATCGCGATCGATTTCGGCCCCCGGGCGCCCGCGCGGCGACCGTCGATCATGGCCGGAACAGGGGCGTCCGTAACTCGCGGGGCCCCCTTGCCAGTTGATGCGGGGATCCCAACAATGCGCATGACAACCGGAGGATCTTCGGTTGCACCGTCATTTCAGAGGGGAACCCCCACATGAACAAGCCTCTCGCCGGCGCGCTGCTCTCCCTGGTCCTGATGGGTGCGGCGGCGGCCCCCGCCGCGGCCTCCGTGTCCCAGGAGCAGCCCACGAAGGCCGCGCAGGCCGTCACGGTCAACTACGCGGGAACGGTCGCGCTCAGCAACTGTTCCGGCTCGGTCGTCCGGACGCCCAACTCCCTCGCGAGCGACCCCGCGCTCGTGCTCTCCAACGGCCACTGCCTGGAAACGGGCTTCCCGGCCGCCGGCGAGGTCATCAAGGACCAGCCGTCCAGCCGGTCGTTCTCGCTGCTGAACGGGTCCGGCACGAAGGTCGCCACGCTGCGGGCCAGCAAGGTCTCGTACGCGACGATGACCGACACGGACATCTCCATCTACCAACTGACCAAGACCTACGCGCAGATACAGAGCCAGTACGGCATCGCCGCGCTCACCCTCAACGACGCGCACCCGACGCAGGGCGCCTCGATCAAGGTCGTCTCGGGCTACTGGAAGCGGATCTACACCTGCAACGCCGACGGGTTCGTCTACCGCCTCAAGGAGGGCGACTGGACCTGGAAGGACTCGATCCGCTACACCTCGGCCTGCAACACGATCGGCGGCACCTCCGGCTCGCCGGTGATCGACACCGCGACCGGCCGGGTCGTCGCCGTCAACAACACGGGCAACGAGGACGGCCAGCGCTGCACGGAGAACAACCCCTGCGAGGTCGACCAGAACGGCAACGTGACCGTCCGCAAGGGCATCAACTACGCGCAGGAGACCTACATCATCGTTCCCTGCATCGGTGCGGGCAGCAAGATCGACCTGACCCGTCCCGGCTGCGTCCTGCCGCGGCCGTAACACCGCCGCGCCCCCGCCCCGCGCCACGGCGCGGGACGGGGGCGCGAAGGTCGTTCAGGAGCCGGCGAGGAGTTCGAGCGTGTCGATGACGCGGTGCGAGAAGCCCCACTCGTTGTCGTACCAGGCGACCACCTTGATGTGCCGGCCGTCGACCCGGGTGAGGGCCGAGTCGAAGATCGACGAGGCCGGGTTGCCGGTGATGTCGGAGGAGACCAGCGGGTCGTCCGAGTACTCCAGCACGCCCGCGAGCGGTCCGTCCGCCGCGGCGCGGTAGGCCGCCAGCACGTCCTCGCGGGTCACGTCGCGGGCGACCGTCGTGTTGAGCTCGACGATCGAGCCGACCGGGACCGGGACCCGGATGGAGTCGCCCGACAGCTTGCCCGCGAGGTTCGGCAGCACCAGCCCGATCGCCTTCGCGGCGCCCGTCGTGGTCGGCACGATGTTGACCGCGGCGGCGCGGGCGCGGCGCGGGTCCCGGTGCGGACCGTCCTGCAGGTTCTGCTCCTGCGTGTAGGCGTGCACCGTCGTCATGAAACCGTGCTCGATGCCCGCGAGGTCGTCGAGCACCGAGGCCAGCGGCGCGAGCGCGTTGGTCGTGCACGAGGCGTTCGAGACGATGGTGTGCGCGGCCGGGTCGTAGGCGCCGGTGTTGACCCCGAAGGCGAGCGTGACGTCGGCGCCGTCCGCCGGAGCGCTGACCAGCACCTTCCGCGCACCCGCGGTGACGTGGGCGCGGGCGGCGGTCGCCGAGGTGAACCGGCCGGTCGCCTCCAGCACGATGTCGACGCCGAGCTTCTCCCAGGGCAGCCGCTCCGGCTCGCGCTCGGCGAGCACGGTGATCCGGCGGCCGTCGACGACGAGGTCGTCCCCGTCGACCCGCACCGGGCGGCCGAGCCGACCCGAGGTCGTGTCGAAGGCCAGCAGGCGCGCGAGGGCGGCGGGCTCCGTGAGGTCGTTGACGGCGACGACCTCCAGGTCGCTGTCGCGTTCGAGCAGGGCGCGCAGCACGTTGCGTCCGATGCGGCCGAATCCGTTGATGGCGATGCGAGTCATGAGTATCCGTGTCCCTTCGGTTCCCCTCCAGGTTCGCGCGCCGCGCCCGCACGTGACAGCGGCGAGATCGCCACGGTCCGCAAGGATCGCGCCACGAGCGCCACGAGCGCCACGAGCGCCACGAGCGCCACGAGCGCCACGGGTGGCGCGGCTACTCGCCCCGGGCGAAGGTGCGCCGGTACTCGCTCGGCGTGGTGCGCAGGATGCGCTGGAAGTGCAGCCTGAGGTTCGCGCCGGTGCCGAGGCCGACGTCCGCGGCGATCTGCTCGACGGCCCGCTCCGAGCGCTCCAACAGCTCCCGGGCCATGTCGATGCGGGCCCGCATCACCCACTGCATCGGGGTGTACCCGGTGTCCTGCGCGAAGCGCCGCGAGAAGGTGCGCGGCGACACGGCCGCGTGCTGGGCCAGCAGCTCCAGGGTGAGCGGTTCGCCGAGCCGGTGCAGCGCCCACTCGCGGGTGGCGGCGAACCGCTCGCCGAGCGATTCGGGCACGCTGCGCGGGACGTACTGCGCCTGACCGCCGCTGCGGTAGGGGGCCGCGACCAGGCGCCGGGCCGTGTGGTTCGACGCGGCCACCCCGAGGTCGCCGCGCAGGATGTGCAGGCACAGGTCGATGCCCGAGGCCGCTCCGGCCGAGGTCAGCACGCTGCCCTCGTCGACGAACAGGACGTTCTCGTCGACCCGCACCAAGGGCCACTTCGCCGCGAGCGCCCGCGCGTAGTGCCAGTGCGTGGTGGCGCGCTTCCCGTCGAGCAGCCCGGTGGCGGCGAGGGCGAAGGCACCGGTCGAGATGGCCGCGAGGCGCGCGCCCCGCTCGTGGGCGGCGACCAGCGCGTCCACCACGGCCCGCGGCGGATCGTCGCGGTCGGGGAACCGGTAGCCGGGGACGAAGACGATGTCGGCCCACGCGAGCGCGTCGAGGCCGTGGGCGACGGCGTACGACAGTCCGTCCCCGCCCGCCACGAGACCGGGCGCCGCTCCGCAGACCCGCACCTCGTAAGGCATGCTCGCGCGGGTCGTGAACACCTGCGCGGGAATGCCGACGTCGAGGGGCTTGGCCCCTTCGAGCACCAGG
The DNA here is from genome assembly GCF_042730635.1 of Streptomyces sp. NPDC059917. Classification (NCBI taxonomy): domain Bacteria; kingdom Bacillati; phylum Actinomycetota; class Actinomycetes; order Kitasatosporales; family Streptomycetaceae; genus Streptomyces; species Streptomyces sp. NPDC059917. The sequence goes on along the minus strand of NZ_JBHWLC010000065.1, from coordinate 17,047 downwards.
ACGGCGACGCGGTGGGGGCGGTGATCGGCGGGTACGGACGCGGGCACGGGCACGGGCACGAGCGTACGCGGGGGAGCGCGGCGCCCCGGTCGGCCGGGGGCGCGGCGAAAATGCGGTGCCGTGCGGGTCGGTCCGGGCACAGAATCGCTGCATGACGGACATGCGCGCGTTCCGGGAAGCGGTCGGCCACTGGGCGGCGGGAGGCCCCGGCGATCCGGCGGGCGAACTGGCCGCGCAGCTGGGGCTGCGCACGGCCGTGCTGCTGGAGGGGCCGAGCGACCTGGAGGCCGTCGAGGTGCTGGCCGCCCGGCGCGGCCGGGACCTGGAGGCCGAGGGCGTGTGCGTCGTGGCGATGGGCGGGGCCATGAGCATCGCCCGCTACGCCGGTCTGCTCGGACCGCCCGGGCTCGGGCTGCGCCTGCGGGGCCTGTGCGACGAGGGCGAGCAGGGTTTCTACGACCGCGGTCTGGAACGGGCCGGGGCGCCGCGCCGGGGCTTCTTCGTGTGCGTGGCGGACCTGGAGGACGAACTCATCCGCGCGCTGGGCGCGCCGCGGGTCGAGGAGATCATCCGGGAGGAGGGGGACCTGCGGCCCTGGCAGACCTTCCTGCGCCAGCCCGCACAGCACGGGCGCTCCCGCGAACGGCAGCTGCGGCGCTTCCTCGGGACGAAGAAGGGCCGCAAGATCCGCTACGGCCGCCTGCTGGCCGAGACCCTCGACCCCGCACGGGTCCCGGTCCCGCTCGACGACCTCGTCAGGAGCCTGTGAGGTCCGCGAGCCTGTGAGGTCCGCGAGTCCGCGACGCGAACGGGCCGGGTCGGTGCGGGTCGGTGCGGGCTCTCCTACTGGGCGGCCGCGCGGCAGGCGGTCACCGCGGTCGCGTGGGTGACGTTGCTCTCGGCGAGGCCCGCCACGCACTCGTCGTCGGCGCCGCTCAGACCGACGTAGCACGCGGCGCGGACGGCTTCCGGAGCCTCACCGCCCCGCAGCTCCCGCTCCACTTGGTTGATGCAGGTGTTGACGTCCGCGTGCGCGGCGGGGGCCGTGAGGGCCGCGCCGCCGAAGGCGAGGGTCAGGCCGGTGAGAACGCTTGCGATACGGGTCGACGTGCGCATGGGGCGCACCTGCTCTCCGGGATCGGCGCGCGGCCCGGGATCAGGGCGTGCCGGGGTCGCGTGGAACGGCGCCGAGCGCATGCGGCCGACACGTCGCCGCCTGGCTCCGGTCCCCGCGCCGGACGGGCTCGACAGGGCGATTCCTTCCTCCTCCGACGCTAGAACAGCCCCCCGCGTCCCGCACCCGCTGGACCCTGGGGCGCCGCGCCCACGGCGTCAGCCGCCGCCCGGCACCGCCAGTCCCAGCAGGCTCGACGCGTCCTGCGCGAGGTGCGCGCCCGCCTCCTCGTCCCCGGCCACGTGGTGCAGCAACCGCTGTTGGAAGGCGCCGTCCAGCATGGCGTACGTCGCGGCCGGCGACGGGAGGACCTCCGCCCGCGACAGCTGCGCGTACCGGGTGACGATCCGCCAGATCATGTCCTGGAGCGTCGCGTCGATCTCCAGCACGTCCGCGCGGAACGACTCCTCGAACAGGGCCTGCGAGCGCAGGTCGTACCAGAGCCGGTGCACGGCGGCGTCCGCCACCAGCGTCTCGGCGAGCCCGGCGGCGAAGCCCGCGCGCAGCTCCCCGGCGGTGTCGCTGTCGGTGACGATCCGGTCGTAGCGGTGGACGCAGTCGGCCTTGTACTGCCGCACGCAGTAGGTGATCAGGTCGATCTTGTCGCGGAAGTAGTAGTGCAGCACGCCGTGCGAGAAGGACGAGTTCTGGGCGATCTCGCGCAGGCTCGTCCGTGCGTAGCCCAGTTCGGAGAGCGTCTGCAGCGCGGCGCCGGCGAGTTCGCGGCGCCGCTCCTCGAACTTGTCGACCTGGCGGCGCGCGATGCGCTCGCCGTGCCGATCGACCGTGGTCATCGGGCCGCTTCCCCCTCCGGAACGAGCACTGTGGGGTCGCAGCGTAGCCGACCCCGTCGTCCCGGCACGGCGCCTTGACGACTGTCCAAGAAATTTTGGGCAACTGTCAAACAATATCTTGACGCTCGTCCAATCGCGGTCCTACGTTGTGCCGCGCATCACTTCCGACGTGAAGGGACCGGCGCCATGGAGACGTTCGATCTGACGGGCAAGCGCGTACTCGTCACAGGAGGAGCGCGCGGGTTGGGCGCCGGAATGGCGCGGGCGATGGCGGCGGCGGGGGCGTCCGTGATGCTCGGCGACGTGCTGGAGGACGCCGTCGAGCGGACCGCGGCGGACATCGCCGCGCGGACCGGGGCGCACGTGGTCGCCACCGTGATGGACGTGACCAGCGACGGAGACTGGGCGGCGGCCGTCGCGCACGCCGTCGACGCCTTCGGCGGCCTGGACGTGCTCGTCAACAACGCGGGCATCGAGGTGACCCAACTCCTCGTCGACACCGACCCGGACGAGATCCGCGCGATGCTCGACGTGAACGTCATCGGCACCATGCTCGGCATCAAGCACGGCCTGCGCGCCATGCGCATCGAGGGCCCGGGCGGCGGCACGGGCGGGGCGATCGTCAACGTGGCGTCCGTCGCCGCGACCATCGCCTTCCCCGGCATCGCCGGGTACTCCGCCACCAAGTCCGCCGTCGACCGGCTCACCCGCGTCGCGGCCGCGGAGTCCGGCCGCCTCGGCTACGGCGTGCGCGTCAACTGCGCGTACCCGGGCCTGGTCGCCACCGACATGGGCACCAAGCTCGCCGTGGAGACCTCGCGGCTCGGCCTGTTCGACGGGCCGGAGGCCGCCGTCGAGGCGGTCGTGGCGCTCACCCCCTCGGGACGCCTCGGAGAGGTGGCGGACATCGCCGACGCGGTGGTCTTCCTGGCCTCGGACGCCTCGCGGTTCGTGAACGGCGCCGGGCTGTCCGTCGACGGCGGGATGGGCATGTGACGACGCCGAGGACGCAGCCCCAGCCCGTGACCGCGCACATCCGAGTGGACGAGAGCGCCGACATGACCCAGACCCAGAACCAGGCCCAGAACGAGACCCAGACCCAGAGCCAGACCCGGCCCGTCGTCGTCTACGGCGCCTCCGGCTACACCGGCCGGCTGATCTGCGAGTACCTGCGCGAGTACCGCGTCCCCTTCATCGCCGCCGGGCGCGACGGCAAGAAGGTCCGGGCCGTCCTCGACAAGGTCCCCGGCATCGAGTCGGCCGACCACGAGGTCGTCGAAGTGGCCCACGACGTCGACGCGCTCACCGAGCTGTTCAGCGGCGCGCGGGTGGTGTGCTCCACGGTGGGCCCGTTCATCAAGTACGGACCCGACACCGTGGAGGCCGCGCTGCGCGCCGGCTGCCACTTCCTGGACACCACCGGGGAACAGGACTGGACGCTGCTGGCGCAGGAGCGGTACGGCCGCCGCTTCGCCGACGCCGGACTGCTGCTCTCGCCCGGCGTCGCGCAGATGTACACCACCGGCGAGATCGCCGCGAACGTCGCCCTGGAGGCGGGGCCCGGTCTGGACACGCTCGACATGCTGGCGCTGTGGAAGGGCTTCCCGACCTACGCCTCCACGCAGACCATCTTCACGATCCTCAAGGCCGACTGGTACCACCTGGTCGACAACGCGTACGTCGCCTGGGACCACCGGGCCACCCGCGAGTGCGTCGTCCCCGGCCAGCACGGCACCGCGCTGACCGTGCCGTGGGGCGGCACCCTGCACCCCGTCTGGTTCAAGGACGACCCGCGCGTGGCGACCTGCACCGTCACCGGCGGCGTCATGGACCGCGCGGTGATGGACGGAGTGATCGCCACCACCGCCATGTTCGAGGAGCGGATCCGCCCGCTGGAGCCGCGGGCCCAGGAGGCGGCCCTCTCGGAGATCGCGTCCGGGCTCCAGGCGGACATGCCGCCGCGCGAGAACCCCCGTACCAACACCTCCATCGACTCCGTGTACGCCTCCGGACCGCTCGGCCGCGTGCACGTGGCGCTGCACGGCAACTCGAACTACAAGCAGACGGGCCTGCTCCAGGCGTACGCCGCCTACTCGCTGCTCCAGCAGCCGCCGCGCCGCGCCGGCTTCGCCTCGGCCTGCCAGGCCTTCGGCCACCGCGAACTGCTGGGCGTGCTGAAGAACTTCGGCCTGGTGATGGACCCGATCGTCACGGCGCACGCGTGAGGTCGCCCGTCGCCTACCTCGACAAGGGCGCGTCCCTGGGCCCCGACGCGGTGTGCCTGACGGGACCCGACCGGACGATGACCTACGGCGAGGTCCGGGCCCACGCGGACGCCGTCGCCGCGGCGCTGGCCCGCTCGGGCATCGAGCCCGGCGCATCGGTGGCGATCCTCTCGCACAACGACGTCACGGCCTTCGCGACGATGTTCGGCATCGCCCGGCGCGGCGCCGTGTGGTGTCCGGTCAATCCGCGCGACACGGCTTCCGGGACACGGCAGTTGCTCGACCTCTTCGACTGCCGCTGCCTGGTCTACCACCCCGCCTACGCCGCCCAGGTCGCCGAGATGGCCCCGCACCTGCCGGAGATCACCACCTACGTGTGCCTGGACGACAGCGTCGAGGGACACGTGTCGCTGGAGCGCTGGACGGCGGGCGGGCCCGACGCGGGCGCGCCCGCCGACGGGGACGCCGCCCGGCCGTTGCCCGACGGGACGGCGATGCTGGTGGGCACGGGCGGGACGACCGGGGCGCCCAAGGGGGTGATGCTCACCGCGGCGAACCTGGAGGCCATGACCGCGCTCACCCTCATGGGATACCCCTTCGAGGGCCGCCCCACCTACCTCGCGCTCGCCCCGCTCACGCACGCCGCCGGGGTGCTGTGCTTCCCGATCCTCGCCCTCGGCGGGCGGATCGTCGTCATGGGCGCACCCGACGTCGGGGAGTTCCTGCGGCTGATCGGGAGCGAGCGGGTCACCCACACGTTCCTGCCGCCCACCGTCGTCTACGCGCTGCTCGACCACGAGCGGGCCGCCACGACGGACTACTCGTCGCTCCAGTGCTTCTGGTACGGCGCCGCGCCCATGTCGCCGACCCGGCTGGCGGAGGCCATCGAGCTGATGGGGCCGGTGATGGGACAGCTCTTCGGGCAGACCGAGGCGCCGATGATGGTCGCGACGATGCACCCGCGCGACCACGTGGACGCGGACGGCAAGGTCCTGGCCCACCGGCTCTCGGCGGCGGGTCGGCCCGGCCCGCTGGTCACCGTGGCCGTCATGGACGAAGCGGGGCGGCCGGTGCCCGCGGGAGAACACGGGGAGATCGTGGTGCGCGGCTCGCTGGTGATGGCCGGGTACTACAAGGACCCGCGGGCCACGGCCGAGGCGTCCCGCTTCGGCTGGCACCACACCGGTGACATCGGCTTCCTGGACGACGAGGGGTTCCTCCACGTCGTCGACCGGGCCAAGGACATGATCATCACCGGTGGTTTCAACGTGTACTCCGCCGAGGTCGAGCAGGCCCTGATGGAGCACCCCGCCGTCGCCGACTGCGCGGTGGTGGGCCTGCCCGACGACAAGTGGGGCGAGCGCGTGACGGCGGTCCTCCAGCTGCGCCCGGGCGCCACGCTGGGCGTCGCCGAGGCGATCGGCTTCGCCAAGGAGCGGATCGGCTCGATCAAGGCGCCCAAGCAGCTGGAGGTCTGGCCCGACCTGCCGCGATCCAAGGTCGGCAAGGTGCTCAAGAGCGAGGTCAAGCGGCGCCTCGCGTGATCGGGCGCGACGGCCGCACCGCATCGCGGCCGTCGCGCGCCACCGGCGGACACCGACCTGCGCGATAGTGGAGGGTGCCCGTCGGCCGCCCGGGTCGCGGAGGCGGGCGGATGCGGACCGCCCGGCTCCGCGGCGCGGGCGGTGCCCGACGGGGTGGGCGTGGCGCGCTTGACAGGGAAATCGAACATCCATTCTGATGGGTTATCCACAGGTGCAGCGGGCGTGGAGGCGCGTTGTCAGTGGCAGGCGTTAGCGTCAATGGCGTGAAGCGATCGACTCAAGCAAATCGGGTGGAACCCATGGCAGGCACCGACCGCGAGAAGGCGCTCGACGCAGCGCTCGCGCAGATTGAACGACAGTTCGGCAAGGGCGCGGTCATGCGTCTGGGTGACAAGCCGAACGACCCCATCGACGTCATCCCCACCGGGTCGACCGCGCTGGACATCGCCCTCGGCGTCGGCGGGCTGCCGCGCGGCCGCGTGGTGGAGGTGTACGGCCCGGAGTCCTCCGGTAAGACGACCCTGACCCTGCACGCCGTGGCCAACGCGCAGAAGGCCGGCGGCACCGTCGCCTTCGTCGACGCCGAGCACGCGCTCGACCCCGAGTACGCGAAGGCCCTGGGCGTCGACACCGACAACCTCATCCTGTCCCAGCCGGACACCGGTGAGCAGGCGCTGGAGATCGTGGACATGCTGGTCCGCTCCGGTGCCCTCGACCTCATCGTGATCGACTCCGTCGCGGCGCTCGTGCCGCGTGCGGAGATCGAGGGCGAGATGGGCGACTCGCACGTGGGTCTCCAGGCCCGCCTGATGAGCCAGGCCCTCCGCAAGATCACCGGTGCGCTCAACCAGTCCAAGACCACCGCGATCTTCATCAACCAGCTCCGCGAGAAGATCGGTGTGATGTTCGGCTCGCCGGAGACCACCACCGGTGGTCGCGCGCTGAAGTTCTACGCCTCGGTGCGTCTGGACATCCGCCGGATCGAGACCCTCAAGGACGGCACGGACGCGGTCGGCAACCGCACCCGCGTCAAGGTCGTCAAGAACAAGGTCGCGCCGCCCTTCAAGCAGGCCGAGTTCGACATCCTCTACGGCCACGGGATCAGCCGCGAGGGCGGCCTGATCGACATGGGCGTGGAGCACGGCTTCGTCCGCAAGGCCGGTGCCTGGTACACGTACGAGGGCGACCAGCTCGGCCAGGGCAAGGAGAACGCGCGCAAGTTCCTGTGCGACAACCCCGCCCTCTCCGACGAGATCGAGAAGAAGATCAAGGAGAAGCTGGGCGTGGGCGTCCGCAAGGACCCCGCCGCCGAGCCCGGTCCGGACGCGGCGGGCGCCGCCGTGGCGGCCGATGACGCGGCCAAGTCCGTTCCGGCCCCGGCGACGAAGGCCAAGACGGCCAAGGCCGCCGTAGCCAAGAGCTGACCGTGCGGGAGCAGAGCGGGGCGGGCGGTTCCGGCACGCCGCGAGCCGAGCGGGGACTGCCGCCCCAGAGCCCCGAAGAGCAGGCGCGGGCGATCTGCCTGCGCCTGCTCACCGGGTCCCCGCGCACGCGGCAGCAGCTCGCGGACGCACTGGCCAAGCGGGACATCCCCGAAGAGGTGTCCCAGCAGGTCCTCTCCCGGTTCGAGGAGGTGGGCCTGATCGACGACGCCGCCTTCGCCGGGGCGTGGGTCGAGTCCCGGCACCACAGCCGCGGCCTCGCCCGCCGGGCACTCGCCCGCGAGCTGCGCACCAAGGGCGTCCACGCCACCCTGGTGGACGAGGCCCTGGAGCAGCTCGACCCCGAGCAGGAGGAGCGGACCGCCCGGGAGCTGGTGGACCGCAAGCTGCGCGTGACCCGGGGTCTGGAGCGGGACAAGCGGATCCGCCGCCTCGCCGGGATGTTGGCCCGCAAGGGCTACGGGGAGGGCGTCGCCCTCCGGGTGGTGCGGCGCGCCCTCGAAGAGGAGGGCGAGGACGCGGAGGACATCGGCGGCCCGGAGTACCGGGCGTTCTGAACCCGGCGCGGCGGCCCCCGAGCGGGGTAGGGGTAGCCCCCGGGGCGGGACACCGGGGTGCTCCACTGCTCAACAGGGCCCCTGAGCAGCAGAGTTGCCCGCATGATGCTGCGTTACGCCTTTCAGAGCGTCCGGGACCGCAAAGCCGGTTTCCTCGGAGCCTTCGTCGCCCTCCTGTGCGCGGCGGCCCTCGTCACCGCCTGCGGCACCCTCCTCGAAACGGGCCTGCGCGCAGTGGTCGCCACCGAGCGCTACGCGGGTGCTCCGGTGGTCGTCTCCGCGGACCAGGACGTGCACGAGAGGACGGTCACGGAGAAGAAGGGCAAGACCAAGGTCAAGGAGAAGGCCAAGCCCGTCGCCGAACGGGCGTGGCTGCCCGCCGCCACCCTGGACACCGTCGGCGCCGTGCCGGGAGCCGCGCGAGCGGTGCCCGAGCTGACCTTCCAGGCCGTCCCCCTGGTGGCGCGCGGCACCGGCAAGCGGTCCTACGGGCACGCCTGGGAATCCGCCGACCTGACCCCCTTCACCCTGGCCGAGGGGCAGGCCCCGCGGAACGCCGGTGAGGTGGTCATCGACCGCGAGCTGGCCATCTCGGCCGGCCTGCGCCCCGGCTCCCGGCTCACCGTCCAGGCCACCGTGGAGCCCCGTACGTACACGGTCAGCGGCGTCGCGCGGGCCGCGGGCCGGACCCCGGCCGACGCCCTGGGCCACCAGACCTCGCTCTTCTTCGACTCCGGCGAGGCCCACCGGCTCGCCGCCCGTGACGGGCGGATCACCGCGATCGGCGTCCTGCCCCGCCCCGGCGTGAGCGCCGCCGCCCTGGCCGCGCAGGTCCGCGAGGCCCTGGCCGGGACCACCGCGCAGGTGTCCCGGGGCGACGACCGCGGGCCGGTCGAGTTCCTCGACGCGGCGGGCGCCCGGACCAAGCTCGTCTCCATGGGCGGAGCGATGGGCGGCACCTCGCTCCTCGTCGCCGTCCTCGTCGTCGTCGGCACCTTCGCCCTCTCCGTGCAGCAGCGCCACCGCGAACTCGCCCTGCTGCGGGCCATCGCCGCGACCCCGCGCCAGCTGCGCCGGATGCTCGGCCGCGAGGCCCTGCTCGTGGGCCTGGCCGCCGGTGTTCCCGGAGCCCTCGCCGGACTGCCGCTCGCCGCCTGGCTGCACGGCCGGTTCATCGCGACCGGCGCGATACCGGCCACCCTGGAGCGCACCGCCGGGATCTTCCCGATGGCGGCCGCCGTCGCGGTCACCCTGTGCGGCGCGTGGGTCGCCGCCCGGATCACCGGCCGCCGGATCGCCCGGATCCGCCCGTCCGAAGCCCTCGCCGAAGCCGCCGTCGAGCGCGGCCGACCCGCCCGGACCCGGATCGTCATCGGCACGCTGCTGCTGGCGGGCGGCGCGGTCCTGGTCGCGGTCCTGTCCACGCTGCGCACCGAGCCCGCCTCCACCCCGGTCACCTTCCTCGCGGTGGTGGTCCTCGCCGGGGCGGTCTCGCTGCTCGGGCCGCTGCTGGTGCGCGCCGCCGCCGCGCTGCTGTCCGGCCCGTTGGAGCTGATCGGTGCGAACGGCCGCCTGGCCACCGCCAACCTGCGCGGCAACGCCACCCGCATGGCCTCCGCCGTCACCCCGATCGCCCTCCTCGTCGGGATGACCTGCACCGTGCTGTTCGTCACGCCGACCCTCGGCGACGCGGCCCGCAGCCAGGCCCGCGCCGGGACGCGCGCCCCCTGGGTGCTCGCCGGGCAGGGTCCGGGCGTCACCGCCGCGGCCGCGGCGAAGGTCCGCGGCACGCCGGGGGTCACCGCCGCCACCGAGCTGGTGGGCACGACCGTCCGGGTGGGCCTGACGAAGTACGCGGCCCAGGGCGTCACCCCGCAAGGCCTCGGCAAGACCTGGGACCCCCGCGTCACCGCGGGCAGCCTCGACGCCTTCGGCCCGGGCGGCGCGGCCGTCAGCGAACTGGCCGCCGACCAGCTGGGCCTGCGGCCCGGCAGCCCGCTCTCCCTGACCCTGGGCGACGGAACCCCCGTCACCGTGACCGTCCGCGCCGTCTACGCCCGGGGCCTCGGTTTCGGCGACCTGACCCTGCCCCACGACCTGGTGGCCGCGCACGTGGACGACCCGCTGGCCGACGCCGTCCTGGTGGCGACCGAACCGGGCACCGGCCGCGACCGGCTGGCCGCCGCGCTGGAGGGGTTCCCCGGCACGGTGGTGCTGAGCGCCGCCGAAGCGGACGCGGCGCGGGCCGAGCGGCAGGACGCGCAGGCCGAGGTGAACCTCCTCGCGATGGGCCTGGTCCTCGCCTTCACCGCGATCGCGGTGGTCAACACGCTGGCGATGTCGACCGCGGAACGCTTCCGCGAGTTCGCCATGCTGCGCCTGGCCGGTGCCACCCGGCGCCAGGTCCTGCGGATGCTGCGCACCGAAGCGCTCGCGGTCCTGCTGATCGGGGTGGGCCTGGGCTCCGCCATCGCGCTCGCGGTCCTCACCGCCTTCAGCGTCGGGATGACGGGCAGCGCCTCCCCGGCCGTGCTGCCCGCGGCCTACGGCGTGGTGGTCGGCGGGGCGGGCCTCCTGGCCCTCCTCGCCACCGCCCTGCCCGGCCGCGCGGCCCTACGGGTCCGCCCGGTGGAGGTGGCCTCGGCCAAGGGATAGGAGGGCGCCCCGGGTGGGGCCGGCCATGCCGGCCCCACCGGCGTTCGAGGCGCCCCCGGAGGGCAGGGAACCCCGCAGCCGTCCCCTCAGCCCGGGAGGGTCACCGGCAACCCCGCGGCCTTCCAGGCCTGGAAGCCGCCGGTCAGGTCCGTCGCCCCGGTCAGGCCCAGGGCGTGCAGGGAGGCCGCCGCCAAGGTGGAGGCGTACCCCTCGTTGCAGATCACCACGATCCGCAGGTCGTGCGAGGTGGCCTCGGGGACCCGGTGGCTGCCCCACGGGTCCAGGCGCCACTCCAGCTCGTTGCGCTCGATCACCAGGGCGCCCGGGATCAGGCCGTCGCGCTCGCGCAGCGCCTGGTAGCGGATGTCCACGAGCAGCGCGCCGTCGCGGGCGGCGGCGTGGGCCTCGGCCGCCCCGATCCGCTCGTAGGTGGCGCGGACCCGCTCCAGCAGTTCGTCGATGCCGACGGGGGCGGCGCTCACTGCCAGTCCGCCGGACGCTCGACCTGCTCCAGGGTCAGCACGGCCCCGCTGCGGCTGAAGCGCCGGATCAGCGGCAGCGGCGGGTAGTAGGCGTGGACGGAGACGGCGTGCTCGGTCGGCGAGGTGTTCAGCACCTCGTGCACGTGGTGCTCGCCGAAGGCGCGCCCCTCGCCCGCGCCGAGGGTCCGCGTGCGGTCCAGGCCCGAGGCCAGGTGCAGGGACCGCCAGCCCTCCGCCGGCAGCCGGACGGACAGGGAGTGCTCGGTGAGGCGCCCGCGCGCGGTGGCGAAGGCGCCGCGCGACTCGGCGTGGTCGTGCCAGCCGGTTCCGGTGCCCGGCGGCCAACCGATCAGCCAGGCCTCGCTGCCCCCGGGGCCGTCGAGGCGCACCCAGGTGCGGCCCTCGGGGTCCAGGGGGAGGGAGGCGACGAGATCGGAGTCGGCGGCGGTGCGCCGGGCGAAGTCGAGGAGTTCGGCGGCGCCCGGGCCGGAGGTCACCGGGGCAGGGCTGAGCAGGGATGCAGACATCGAGGAACGACCGTCCTGGGAGTTCGCGAAAGCGCGCGTCGGCGCGCGGGAGGAAGGCGAATCAGCAGGAAGGGCGACAGACGCAGCCCGCATAGCGGAGGAGGTCCATGTGGACCCTCCGCCACAGGCGTACGTCGTGACCGGTCATGTTCGCGAGTGAACCACGGGTGGACTTGAGGGTCAATCGATCACGGGTGGGGTGTGGCGGACGCCTCGGGCAGGGCCCGCGGCGCGGGGGCCGGCAGCGCGGGCAGCGCCGTCTCGGGGGCGCCCGCCCGTACCGCGTCCGCGGCCTCGTACAGCTCGGCCGGACGCACCCCCGCGAAGGTCGCCGCGAGGTGGCCGTCGGGGCGCAGCAGCAGCACCGTGTGCGCCGCGGCCCCCGGGTAGCCGTCGGCGACCAGCAGCTCGGCGCGCACCGGCAGGGCGCTGACCGCGTCCGCCAGCCGCGGCATCAGCCCGGCGCCGACCCAGTGCCGCCGGTCCCACACGCCGGTTCCCGGGGCGACGAGGAGCACCAGGAGGCGCCCCCGGCCGAGCAGGTCGCGCAACGGTACGGTCGATCCGTCCGGCGCGGTCACCGGCACGTTCGCCGCCTGGCCCCCCGGTTCCGTGTCGGTCGGGACCTCGCGCACCGCGACGGGAGGGGCGTACGCGGGGGGCGCGCCCAGCGGCCCGCGCCCCAAGTGGCCGTCCGTGAGCAGCGTTTCGTGGCTGCGCGCGGCGCCCGGTACGTACGTGCGCAGCCCGCCCCCGCCGCGCAGTACGGGCATGGCCTGGTCCGCGGCGCGCAGCCGGGACGCCACCGCGGTGCGCCGCTCGGCCTCGTACCCGTCGAGCAGGGCTTCGGAGGCGCCCTGGTGCCAGGCCAGGGAGAGCCGCCAGGCCAGGTTCTCGGCGTCCCGCAGCCCCTCCTCGACCCCCTGCGTGCCCAGGGCGCCCAGCAGGTGGGCGGCGTCCCCGGCGAGGAAGGCGCGGCCGTCGCGCCAGCGCCGGGCGAGCCGGTGGTGCAGCGTGTGGACGCCCGTGTCGATCAGGTCGTACGGGGGAGTGCTGCCCCCGCACCAGGTGGCCAGGGTGTCGCGGATCATCCCGATCAGCGCGTCGGGCGTGACCAGCTCCCCGCGCGGCGGCAGCAGCCAGTCCAGCCGCCAGACCCCGTCGGGCAGCGGCCGCGCCGTGACCTCGGCGGTCTTCGCGGAGCGGCTGCGGTGCAGCAGGGCCTCGCCGGGCCAGGGGAGTTCGGTGCGCAGCGCCGCCACGGCGTACCGCTCCACGCCGGTGCGCCCGGGGAAGCGGATGCCCAGCAGCTTGCGGACGGTCGAGCGGGCGCCGTCGCAGCCGACGAGGTGGCTGCCGCGCCACCAGGTGGCCGCGGGCCCGCGGGTGTGCGCCGTGACCCCGAGCGCGTCCTGCTCCAGGGCGTCGAGGCGGCTGTCGGTGACCAGTTGGACCAGCGGATGGGCCGCGGCGGCGTCGCGCAGGCCGCGGGTGAGGGCGTGCTGCGGCAGGTGCAGCGGGGCGGTGGCGTCCTCGAAGGTGGTCCGGTGGGTGTCCCGGCCGCGGCGCATCGTGCGCCAGGCGGCGAAGGGCGCGCCCTCGTCGCGCAAGGTCGTGCAGCCCAGGCGGTGCGCCATGGCGGCCGTGTCGGAGTGCAGCACGACGGTGCGGGCGGGGCGCGGTTCCTCCTTGCCGGGGCCCTCGTCGAGGACGACGGAGGGAACGCCCGCGCCGGCCAGGGCGAGGGAGAGGGTCAGCCCGACCGGTCCCGCGCCCACGACGATCACCGGGTCCACGGCACGGCTCCCGATGTCCGGTATGTGATCACAGAACGTATGCAACCGACTATAGGGGCCCACGTCAAGTGACGTCGGTCGGTGAGGCAGCAACCGGGACCGCGAATTCTGAAGCGGGTAGAAATTTCATGAGACCGGCGAGGTGGACCTCGCGCAACCTGCCTGTGGGGCCCAGGAGGGCGTCGGAATAGATATTTCCGGCCACCGAGCGGCCTGAATTTATCATTCGAAATTCAGCCAGTCGCTTGCTTAATTTAGCCCCTTCGTTCATTCTGCGGGAGCGGCTAAGCCCTATTTTGCCCCTTCTTTCCGGCGTTCGGTCGAGGTGATGCTCAAGTAATCCTCAGAGGATCGGAATTTGGCTTGCCCGATTCTGGTGGGCGTGAAACTCTAATGGCGACACAGAGGAAACGATTCATCTGTGTACGCGAGGGGCGCGTGACATTCGCGCTGAAAACCATCCTGTCGGATGGTTTTTCGCGTGGTGACCACTGAAGAGAATAGGTGAACGAACTTGCTGAAGTTTACGGGAATCCGGCGAGGCGTCGTAACTCCGATGCTCTCGGTTGCGCTTGCCGGCCTCTGTACCCTCGGGGCCGGTACTGCCGCCTCCGCTTCTGAATCCGGTGCCGCGGCGCGGCCTACTGGATGCAGGTATGCAATTTCCACAACATGGAATACTGAAGCAGATTGCAGTAATCCTAATGGTGGATCCTATCGGGCTATCGCTATATGTACGGATGTCGAATCCGGCAAGGTGCTGTATTTCTACGGAAAGTGGAAGCAGTACGGGTACTCGTTTGCGTACTGCCAGGGGTCCTATCGGACTACCTCCGCAGGTGTCGAGACGTCCGTCAACGACAACACCCCCTAACGGTGAGAGAACTCAGGAAGGACTGGCAGATGAAGAAGCTTTTCGCGGCAGTGTTGGCCGGCGCGGCGATGTCGGTAGTGGGACTCCAGAGCGTAGCTGCAGCTGCTGCCACTGGCTGGCCGACTGGGTGCGTCAGCTACAGCTCCAAGATCGGAGGTGGCTGGGTGGCTGAATGCAGTAACAGTAACGGCGGCCATTTCAAGGCGACCGTCCGGTGCGACCCGTGGGACAATAGCCCCACGATCAATGTTGATGCAGTGGGTTGGAATAGCAGCGGCTACTCCTACGTTCCCTGTCCGCCGCAGACTTCCGTCATTAGTGGCGGCTTCATTACGAGGTCCTACTAGTAGGCCTCACCGCTTCGCGTCGACCCTGACGCGATGGCGTCGTGCGCGACCGGCGTGACGAGGGGCAAGTGAATATGGCGCCCCCTCCAGTTTTCTGGAGGGGGCGCCATATTCGTTTTCCCGCCCTGGCCTATTTTATCCTTCGGGTAGGTCTGACTTGAACCTGGACCTGTGACCGGCTTCCGTCGGTCGACGCATGACGGATTGGCCGGTCCATCGTCCGGACAGGGAGGCTCATCCGTATGCACTCTTGGTCGATTGGGTTGGCTGGCCTAATTCAATTCGATAGTGAGATTCGGCAGGTCGGATGCCATCTCGCTGTCAGCCCTCAAGCTGGTGCCCGGTTTGAATGGGCGTCTGTCTGGTGTGGGATGCTATGCGATCGATTGCTGCTTGCCGATGGAGGCGCCATGGAGTGACATTTCCTGGTCCGCTTCAGGTAGACGGCGCTTGGACAGCGCGAGCTGCGGCTCGGAGTGTCTCGCTGTACAGAGCGCGGTGCGGCGAATCGAGGGCCTGGGCCCTACCCGCCCCTCCCTTGTGACGTCACAGGTGGATTCCCGCATCCCTGAAATGGCCAATCGAGATGATCCATTGATGGCCATCCCTGCGGGATGCATCGCTGGTTACAGATGCCCAGAATTTGTTCCTCACTCACGGTCCATGTCGGTGAAGTGTTGGTGTTGCATGGGAGATTGAAATGGCTCGCCGACCTGTGGTCGGCGAGCCATTTCAATCTCTTGTGAAGTTTTTGGAATCCGGCAGCAGGGTCCTATTTCGGCTCCATGTCTGCCGTCTCAGGAGAAATGACGGTCACGCTGTGCTTTCCGAGTCTCAACCCTCGGCAGTAGGGCGAAGCAGGTGGGTATGCAGGCGGGAGATATTGCTATCTTCAAGACGGTTGGGTTGTCGTCGACCTGCATGTTTTCGAACGTATGGCGTGCGGTCTGGAATGGTTCCGGGTGTGGCTACGGAATGCTCTTTCTTGCTAACGGGGTTCGCCCTCATGCCCGAGGTGAGTCCGCGCCGCTACCCATTCCTGCATCCATGACTTTGGTGATGTCGACTGTCGCGCCGGTGCTCTTCTTCGACTTGCGCAGCCGTCCCTCCAGAGCGGAAGCGCTCGTGGTCAGAGCGAAGTTGATGGCGATGAAGAGCAGGGCGATCACGACCAGGCTCGCGATGGTGTTGCTGTAGTTCGCCGAGATCTGGCGGGCCATTGACAGCAGTTCGGGCAGGGCGAGCAGCGAGCCGCCGAGCGCGGTGTCCTTGAGGATCACCACGAGCTGGCTCACCAGCGCCGGCAGCATCGCCGTCACGGCCTGCGGGATCAGGACGTGGACCATGGTCTGGCCCTTGCGCATGCCGATCGCCTTGGCCGCGTCGGTCTGGCCGGACGGCAGCGAGAGCACGCCCGCCCGGACGATCTCCGCGATCACCGCGGCGTTGTAGAGGACCAGGCCGGTCACCACCGCGTACAGCGGCCGCAGTTCCGAGCTGACGTCGCTGAAGCGCACGTACAGGGCGGATCCGAAGAGCATCAACATGAGCACCGGGACGGCACGGAAGAACTCGACGAACGCGCCGACCGGGACGCGGACCCAGCGGTGGTCGGAGAGCCGGCCGATGCCGAGCAGGGCGCCCAGCGGCAGCGCGATGACCATCGCGATCAGGCCGGCCTTGAGGGTCTCCAGCATGCCCGGGATCAGCCAGGTGGACCAGATCTCGCCGTCGGTGACGAAGGGCGTCCACTTGTCGGCGTCGAGCTGGTTCTTGTCCGCCATCGTGGAGAGGATCCACCACAGGGCGAGGCCGAGCACCACGAGGAAGATCGCGGAGTACAGCCAGTTGCGCGCCTTGGCCTTGGGGCCCGGCGTGTCGTACAGCACGGAGGTCATCGCTTCACCGCCACTCGCTTGGCCACCCAGCCCAGCAGGAGACCCGTGGGCAGGGTCAGCAGGACGAAGCCGAGGGCGAAGATGCCGAAGACCGTGAAGAGCGCCTGCGCCTCGTTCTCGATCATTTCCTTCATCAGCAGGGCCGCTTCGGCCACGCCGATGGCCGCCGCCACCGTGGTGTTCTTGGTGAGGGCGATCAGTACGTTCGTGAGCGGCCCGATGACCGCCCGGAAGGCCTGGGGGAGCACGATCAGGGTCAGCACCTGGAAGAAGCTGAGCCCCAGCGCGCGGGCCGCCTCCGCCTGGCCGACGGGCACGGTGTTGATGCCCGAGCGCAGCGCCTCGCAGACGAAGGTGCCGGTGTAGGCGGTCAGCGCGAGGACAGCCAGCCGGAAGCCGGTGTCCTTGAAGGTGCTGCCGCCAAGTGCGATGCCGAGGGTCTGGTTGAGGCCCAGGGAGCAGCCGATGACGAGCACGGTCAGGGGCGTATTGCGCACCACGTTGACGTAGAAGGTTCCGAATACCCGCATGAGGGGCACGGGGCTAACGCGCATCCCGGCCAGGGCAGTGCCCCAGACCAGGGATCCGGCCGCCGAGTAGAGGGTGAGCTGAACCGTCACCCAGAAGGCTCCGAGCAGGTCGTACTGCCCGGAATCAAGAAAATCGAACACGATGCCCTGCGCTCTCCCCAGGATGGCCGGCGAGGTGCGGCGCCGCCCGTGACAGGCGGGC